>CBFHXE010000030.1:0-26657 GCA_965659715.1 uncultured Paracoccaceae bacterium
TCACTGGCCACGCTACCGCTGTTTTGGGCAAGCTATCAACTCACTGGCTTTGGCGGCGTCCTTTTATGCACCCCTGCAATATTTTTCTTAGGATGGTGGGCCACGGCCAACTATATCCGCGCCGCCGCATCCCATGATCCCTCAGAAGTGGTGATTGACGAGGTGGCCGGACAATGGATTGCCCTGCTGCCCCTTGCTTTTATGATGTCGCTCTCAAACACGCAGACCGGCGCGCTCTGGCCGGAATGGGTCGCCGCCTTTGTGCTGTTTCGTCTGTTTGATATCACAAAACCCGGGCCAATTGGCTGGGCCGACAGACGCGATGACGCCCTGGGGGTCATGCTCGACGACTGTATCGCAGGCGTTTTGGCCGCGGTTGGCGTCGTGATCGTGATCTTTACGCGACAAGGACTATAGCCCCATGCGCAAGACAATTTTACAATTGGCAACACAGGCAAAGCGAAAGATTGCGGTCGCTGAAAGCTGTACCGGCGGGATGCTGGCTGCGGCGCTGACCGACCTGCCCGGATCATCGGCCATCTTCGAGCGCGGTTTTGTGACCTATTCCAATGCAGCCAAAATTGAACTGCTGGGCGTATCGGTGGATACTTTGGCGCGCCACGGGGCGGTTTCAGAGCCGGTGGCCAAAGACATGGCGCGCGGCGCGCTTGACCGCTCAGGCGGCGATATTGCGCTTTCGATTACGGGCATCGCCGGGCCGGGCGGCAGCGATCATAAACCCGAAGGGCGGGTCTGCTTTGGGCTCGCCATCTCTGGCGGCACCGTGACCAGTGAAACCATTGATTTTGGCGCAAAAGGCCGCGATGCGGTCCGCATCGCCGCCCGTGATTACGCCATGGGGATACTCATTCAGGCGCTACAAAAGAATTGATCTTCCGCCACTTTTTTCATCTTTTCTGATTTTTTTTGCACAAATTTTATGCTTTTTGTGTCTAGCCCCTCATCTGAGCGCTCCATTTAACAGCAATTGCTTTGTTTTTGATCGCTTTTAGGGTTTTTCCGCTGAAAAACGTATCTAGGAGGATCAATCAAATGAACGGAGCGGACACCGCTTGGATTATCGTCGCCACAGCACTTGTGCTGTTTATGACATTGCCGGGGCTTGCCCTTTTCTATGGCGGGCTGGTGCGCGCGCGCAATGTGCTAAGCGTATTTATGCATTGCTACGCAATTGCCTGCCTGATGAGCGTGCTGTGGCTCGCCTTTGGCTATTCAATTGCCTTTGGCAGTGGCACCAGCGGCTACTGGGGCGGCTTGGACAAAATGTTCCTGTCCGGCGTGACAACCGACAGCCTGAGCGGCACCCTACCTGAAGTTCTGTTCTTTGCTTTTCAGATGACCTTTGCGATCATCACACCGGCACTGATTGTGGGCGCATATGTTGAACGCGTGGGTTTTGCTTTTGTGCTGACCTTCTCGGGCCTCTGGATGCTGCTGTGCTATGCACCTGTGGTGCACTGGATTTGGGGCGGCGGCATGTTAGCTGATGGCGGTATTCTGGGCGCTATTGGTGTCAGAGATTTTGCCGGCGGCATTGTTGTGCACGAAACAGCTGGTCTGGCCGCTTTGGTCTTGGCGTTTTTTCTGGGCGCCCGCAAAAACAAAACCACACCGCCGCACAATCCCGGCTATGTCATGATCGGCGCGGCAATGCTATGGGTTGGCTGGTTCGGCTTTAACGGCGGCTCGCAGCTGGCCGCAGATGGCGGCGCGGCGATGGCACTGACCGTGACGCATATATCCGCAGCCACAGCCTCATTGACATGGGCCGCTTGGGAGCGGTTCAAGTATGGCAAAGCCTCTTTGGTCGGTTTGGTGACAGGTACGATTGCCGGCTTGGCCTCAATTACACCAGCCTCTGGGTTCGTCGGCCCTGTCGAAGCGCTTATCATCGGCACAATCGCTGGCGTGCTCTGCCAAGAAGGCGTGAATGTGGTGCGCAATGTGCTGAAGATTGATGATACGTTGGACGTCTTCGCAGTGCATGGCATTGGCGGTATCTTCGGCACTATTATGATTGCCGTTTTCGGCGCCGGCGCATGGGCCGCGCAACTGGGCGGTCTGGTCATCGTCGGTATATTCACCGTCATTGTCACGACTATCTTAATTAAGGTTGTCGGAGCCTTCACCCAGCTGCGCGTGGATGAAGAAACCGAAACCAACGGGCTAGATCTTAGTGTCCACGGCGAACGTGCCTATGACATGAGCAGCTAACACCTCTCCTGTGTGGAAACTAGATGGCGCGCAGCTTGCTCTGCGCGCCCTTTTTTATGGCCTGTAAAGCTCTGCTGCCCTGCGCTCAAAGGCCCGCACGATGCGCAGCATGGCCTCATTGAACACCACCCCGATGATGCCCTGCAAAAGGGCATTTTTAAATTCAAAGTCGACAAAGAAATCCACTTCGCAGCCTTCCCCATCGGGCCGGAATGCCCAATGCGAGCGCATATAGCGAAATGGCCCGTCCAGATATTCGGTTTCAATTTTCAATGCATCGGGGAAAAGCGTCACCCGGCTGCCAAAGCGTTCGCGAAAAACCTTAAAGCTGATCACCAGATCGGCCTCGATGATCTCACCCTCGGGCTGCGGTTGGCGCGATCGGATACGCGCCGCTGAACACCACGGCAAAAATTGCGGATAGCTGCCCACATCCGCCACAAGGGCATACATCTGCTCGGCAGTATAGGAAAGACGCTTGGTTTCGGAATGTTTTGGCATTGAGTTTCTTTTTGGGCGTGACACTTGCGCCTGAATACGTATTGTTGAGCGGGAAAATCAAGAGGGTACCATAGTGCAGCGTCCTTATGTCATCGATGAAATGATTTCGGCAAAAACAATTGCTGCACGGGTGGAAGAGCTTTGCCGCGAAATCCATAATGAGTTCAACGGCACTGACAAGCTCATTGTGGTCGGCCTGCTGCGCGGCTCATTCGTCTTTATTGCCGACCTTGTGCGGGAGCTGGATTTGCCGGTCGAAGTGGATTTCCTCGAGGCGTCTTCTTATGGCGACGGGATGGAAAGTTCGCGCGAGGTGCGGATTTTAAAAGACCTACGTGGTGCGATCGAAGGCCGTGATGTTTTGGTGGTCGAAGATATTGTTGATACTGGTTTCACCCTCAGCCATGTTATTGGCCTGCTCAAATCGCGCGGACCCGCCCGAATGAAATCCATTGCATTGCTGGATAAACCTTCACGGCGTGAAGTGTCGATCAAAGCCGATTGGACAGGGTTTGAAATTCCTGATGAATTCGTGGTGGGCTACGGCATTGACTATGCCCAGCGCAATCGAAACCTCGGCTTTATTGGCAAGGTGCGTTTTACGGGCTGAGCGCCCCAGATCACAGACCTAAATATGCGATAGAGGCAAACACCATGGCGGCAGCAGCCCATTGGCCCGGACGCATCGCTTCTTTCAAAAAAGCCCATGCCAGAATAATCGTCACCATCCCAAAGGTCGAGGCCGCAACCGATGCATATTCAGGTTGGCTTAAAGCGCCGGCTTGAAGCACAAGACCCAGCGCCAAAGCATCAAGCGCCGCAATCAGCGCCAAAAGCGGAAGCGCCGCGCGCGGCGGCCTTTGTAATCCGCCGCTGCGCAGCACAACAAGGCAGATCACCACAAAAGCTACGCAGCGGGTCACAAGGTTCAACGCCAGCGGATGGCCGCTAGAAACCGCCTGCTGGCCAAAAATAAACGTAAACGCAAAGCCTGCAGCAGAGAGGGAGGCCCAAAGGACCGCTTTGCCCCTGTCGGTTTGAGCAGCGCTTTGTGGTTTTTCCGACAGCGCCACCACCAACCCGACACCGGCCACCACAGCCCCAACAGCCACCCAATCACTTAAAGGGGCCGGTGTTGAAAACACCGAAGACCAGGCCACTGAAATAACCGGATACGCCCCAATGATCGGAGCCACCAAGCGCACAGGACCAATTTCAAACGCCCGGTAGAGGCTGAATGAAGCCACCGCAAAGGTCAGCCCAGAGAGAACAGAAAGCCCTAAACCTTGGCTATTGATTGTGAAATCAGCCTCGGGCATAATCAGCAAGACCAGAACCAAAAGCAGCATACTAAGAGCCAGAACAGAGCTGAGCGCAGTGCTGGTGCCCATTCGCTGCGTCACCTGACGCACCAAAAGATCATGCACGCCCCATGATAAGGCGGCGAAAATTCCAAAAAAAACACTCATCGAAGATGTGTACCGCTTATAGTATAATAGCCCTTATCTGCCGCAGCGCGGGCTTTGTCATCCCCGATCACACTTGGGCAGGCTCTGCCGGCGCGTAATTGCCTTTGACCCGTTCTTTTTTAGGATCAAAATGCGGAAACGAGACAATCGTTGCGCTGAGCCGCAGCTGATCACCATCCAATCGGCCGACCTCGACCTCGGTGCCGATCTCGGCATGGGCGATATCAAGGCGGGCCAAAGCAATCACTTTGCCCAGAACCGGCGATTTAAGCGCGGATGTGACTTCGCCAATTTGCGGCTTGCCAATATGCACGCAATCACCGGGTGTGGGCACCACACCGCCGCTCAGCTCAAGCCCGACCAGTTTCTTTTGCGGATGCGCCTTGCGCCGCTCAAGCGCAGCGCGGCCGATGAAATCATCGGTTTTGCTTTTTAGCGGCACAGCAAAGCCAATACCGGCTTCCATCGGGTCGGTTTGATCATCAAATTCCGATCCGGCGAAAATAAGCCCCGCTTCAATGCGCACCATATCCAACGCCCCTAGACCAAGAGGCACCATCCCATGCGGCGCGCCGGCTTGCCAAATGGCGTCAAAAATCTGTGTGGCATCTTTGGGGTGGCAAAATACTTCATAGCCCAGCTCGCCGGAATAGCCGGTGCGGCTGACCACCGCAGAGGGGCCATGAAAATCGCCAAGCCGCCCGACCGTCAGGCGGAACCACGGCAGCTCCTCTACGGTTGGCTGATGCGGCGGCGTCCAGATGATGTCTTTTAGGATATCGCGCGACTTCGGGCCCTGCACGGCGACGTTGCAATGATGATCGGTCGAGCTGCGCACCCAGACATTCATGCCGCGCTCTTGCGCTTGTTTGCGCAGCCAAAGGCCCGATTGGTCATTGCCGCCGATCCAGCGAAAATTGGTCTCGCCCAGACGAAACACTGTGCCGTCGTCAATCATACCGCCATGCTCATAACACATGGCCGTATAGGAAATGCCGCCCACCGGAATTTTTTTGACATCGCGGGTCACGCAGAGCTGCATCAACGCCTCGGCGTCCGGGCCGGTGACCTCATATTTGCGCAGCGGCGAAAGATCCATAATCACCGCCCGCTCGCGCGCGGCCCAGTATTCGGCAATGCTGCCATGGTTGGTCATATCTTGGGGCAACCAGTAGCCAGCATATTCGACAAAGTTGCGCGTGTGCCGCGCAAAACAGTCATGAAAGCCGGTTTTTTTCGTTTCTTCCATATCAGCCCCCGGGGTTTTGCGCCATCCAATCGAGCGCTTGAAATCTTCGGATTTCTTGTAGGTGCGAACCTGAATATCGGTCGGGTTCCAGCCGTTTGCAGGATCAATATCACATGGACAAGCCGTTGATATACATACCAAATCAGTCAAAGCTCTGAGCAGGACATAATCCCCCGGACGCGAATATGGCTCATCCATCGAAATCGCGTGCGTGTCATCCAAAATCGTGTTGAAAAAGAAGTTGATTGCCGGCCAACCGACCCTCGGGCGAACGTCATAGGCAGCCAGTTCGCGGGTGATATTATCCGAGCAATTTATATGCCCCGGATAGCCCAGATCTTCATAATAGCGCGCGGTGCAGGCCAGCCCAAAGGTATCATGGCGGCCCACAGTATCTTGCACAATCTCGACCAGCGGCTCTTGATCGACGGAAAAATATTTCGCGTGCAGGCCCGGTGCAGGATAGAGCGATCCCATCAACGAACGGGTGGTTGTCGGATCAATGTCGCGCTCAAGCCCGCTGTCGAGCGCGCGCCGGGAAAAGGCTTGAAAATCACTGCATTCACGGCCCTGAACGTCCACGACCTGAATAAATTCTCCGGCTTTGACCTCATACGGCTTTGCCTCACCCGGCTGGATATTAATATCCACCAAAGGGTCCGCCAGAGGGTCGGGGATGAGCGCATCGCCTTTGCGCATCAACGGCGTAAGCCGTTTGACAAACAGCACGATCTCGCTCGGGGCCCATTGCTCATCCGCCTCCATCGCGCCGCCAGCGGCGCAGACAATCAAAAGCCCATCCTGCGCGGCGGTAAAACTTGCCGTATCACCCGGGCGTGAGCCTTCGGCAAAGACAAGCGTGCCATCTGCCTGCGCCAGATCAAAACCGGCCTTGTCGAGCGCAGAAATGACTTGCCGGCCCGATGCATGCTGCAAAAGCGAGGCTTTAAGCCCCGAAGGATTGCGCCCGCCTTTGGCGCCAATCATGCCGGCATCCGAGCGCCGGTCCGGGGCAAAAAACACCATCTCTGCAGGCTGCAGGCCTTCTGTATCCTGTAGCGTAATTTGGTCGCCGGCAAAAATCGGCACAGCGCGGCTGCCGCCACCCGGAATTGGGTGGCGCTCGACCCCAGCAGGCAGCACCGGAAGGCCCGGTGTACTCACCCCTGAAATTGATTTGGGTTTTGGAAATACCGTTTGCTCGGTCATCAAATCCCTCCCTTATCCCAAACCTAGGGTTATTTTGCGTGTTTGCGACCATTTCATGATGATCATGTCAAACGTCAAAGCCATGAAAGAAACGTTCAAACCAAGCACAAAGTTCTTGCCCAGATCAGTACCGGCCAAGGTGCGCTGCAACTCTTGGCCCACATCAATGGTGCCGATGAAGGCTGCGATCATGGTCATGAAAAAGGCAAACATCAAAGCTTGATTAAAGCCCACGGCCATGGTGGGCAAAGCCAATGGAAATTGCACCTTCCACAGCTTTTGGCTGCGCGTGGCGCCGGACATATCGGCGCTTTCGGTCATTTCAGGCGGCACATTTCGCAGCCCTTCAATGGTGTAGCGGATTAACGGCACCATGGCGAAAATCATGATCGCAAAAATCACCGCAATGTCCGTAATTCCAAACAGCATGATTGCAGGGATAAGATAGACAAAGCTTGGAAAGGTCTGTGCAGAATCCGACACCAGCAACAGAAACACATCGCGTAGCATTTGTCCTGCGTAGCGCCACATGATGTAAAAACTTGCCGCGAACAAAAGCCAGAAAGTCGCGCGGTACGCCCATATCTGAGGCTCTTCTCCGAACAGACCCCATGACCATAGTATATAGCGTGAAACACCGGCCGCAATAAGCGACATAAAAGCAATGAAAGAGCGCCGGAACAACAGGCTGATCACGCCGATAGCCACTGCTGAATTCAAGCCATTGGACCAGTTAATCCGCTGTGCAGGTGGTCCGGCCCCCCAAACCGCCAAAGGAATACCGATCACAAGGGCCACCGCTGTTGAGGACAGCGCATAATAGATGGTTATCACCGAACGGTCCCACCATCCGCTTAGCGCAACCCAGGTAAAAAACGCAAAAGCATAAAGCGCCTGTCGCGGCCCTGCCACCCGCCATGCAAAAAGGACGATCCCGATTATAAAAGCCGGTGTGGGGATCGACAGTAAAAAGTTTCGAAATGGTATCAGGATGAAAATATTCATAAAGTAGCGGATCGAATAGGTAGCCGCTTTGAGATATTCATTGGTCAAAACCGTGTGCTTGATGAAATTATCCAGCTCTTTGCCCTGACTGAAATGCTGCTTGCGGCCCACGGTTGAAGCAAGTTCCCAAACTTGCGCGATCATCACACAGCCAATGAACGCCACAGCGCCCATGACAACATATTTATGGCGTACAAACCAGCTTGTGCCCTTTTCGAAATGCACCGGCTGTTTCGCCACCCAGGCTTTGGACAGTCTATCCAGTGTGATGGCAAGCAAAACAATCGTGATCCCAATTTCAAAACTGCGGCCAATTTTAAAACTGCCCATCATCGCCAGCAATTTTGCCCCCAGACCCGGCATCCCGATAAAAGAGGTGAGAACCACCATCGCCAGACAGAGCATAATCACCTGGTTTACACCCACTAGAATTTCGGTACGCGCCGAGGGAATATAGACATAGCGCAACATCTGCCAGCGCGAGCATCCGGACATATGGCCCGCCTCAATGACTTCTGGGCTGACTTTTTTTAGCCCTAGCGTGGTCATCAAAATCATGGGCGGAATGGCATAAACCGTGGTTGCAACAGCGCCGGCTGTGGGGCCAACTTTAAAAAAGATCACTGCTGGCAACAGATAGGTGAAAAACGGCAGGGTTTGCAAAACCGACAGGATTGGCTGCAAGGTTTGATCCACCGCTTTGTTTTTCCAAGCTGCGATGCCGAGCAGCAAGCCAATGGTAAAGGCCAAAGGCGCAGCAACCACGAGCACAGACATGGTTTCCATCGCCAGTTTCCACTGGCCGATCAGCGCCGTCCAGACAAACGTACCAAGCGCCAAGAACGCAAGGCGCCAACCGCCCAGGTAATATCCAACGATCCCTGCAACAGCAGCAATTGCCGTCCACGGGATGGGCCCGATATTGGGCCAGCGCCGTTTGCCAAACAAAAGATTGGCGGTGACATCAAGCACCCATTGCAGCCCTTCGGTCAGAAAACGCGTGGCATAGATAAGTCCAAGATCTTCCTTGATAAAATTAAACGTTGTATCAAGGATAAGTTCGAGCGGCGGCAATAAAAACTCTGGCACCCGATGCAGCCATGCAGGCAAAAAGCCGCCCCATTGCGCGAGCGTTAGCACGATCGCAACAGCAAAAAGCACACGGATTTGCGTTTGATGCGTCTCGGCGAGCGCCTGCGCCTGCTCTATATCGGCCTGCGCTGCCATTAGGCGCTGCCCAAAAGGATATCAAGCGCGGATTGACGGTTCATTGCACCTATGGGCTTGCCGTCTTCGTGCACCGGGATCATGTCGCGTGGATCATCCACAAGCTTGCGCGCAAGCTCTTGAATGGTTGCTTTGCCATCAACGGCTTCGCCGTCAGCCGATGCCTGTGCATCTACCAATACGCGCGCGCGCACCACGCGGGCTTTGTCAATTTCTTCGGTAAATTTGCGCACATATTCGGTTGCCGGATCAAGTACAATTCGGTCGGGCGTATCGCATTGCTCAACCGCGCCGTCCTTCATAATGGCAATGCGGTCGGCCAAGCGCAGGGCTTCATCAAAGTCATGGGTGATAAACACAATCGTTTTATCAAGCATCCCTTGCAGCCGTAAAAATTCATCCTGCATTTCACGCCGGATCAGCGGATCAAGCGCCGAGAACGGCTCATCCAGAAACCAAATATCCGGCTCGATGGCCAGCGATCTGGCGATGCCCACGCGCTGTTGCTGTCCGCCAGAAAGTTCGCGCGGAAAGTATTCTTCGCGGCCCTCAAGGCCGACGAGCTTGACAACTTCTAATGCCCGCTCACGGCGAGTATGTTTATCTTGCCCGCGCATTTCCAAAGGAAAGGCCACATTTTCGAGCACCGTGCGATGCGGCAAAAGCCCAAAGGATTGGAAAACCATTCCCATCTTGCGGCGTCTGAGATCGATAAGCTCTTTCTCGGACAGCTCCATAATGTTCTGGCCTTCGACAATGATCTCGCCTGATGTGATTTCATGCAGCCGTGAAAAGCAGCGCACCAAGGTTGATTTGCCGGAACCGGATAGCCCCATGATGACAAGGATTTCACCGTGGTGTACTTCGATCGACACATCGCGCACCCCAGCAATATAACCATCGGCCTTTATCTCATCAAAGGATTTCCCGGGTGCTAATTTTGCGAGATATTTTTCAGGTTCTGCCCCAAAAAGTTTCCATACATTTTTGGCAGATATCGCGAGTGAGTTATTGTTCATAATGTTCACTTATTTGTTCCCCTTCCGGCAGTCTACCGGAAGGGGCAAAGCTATCATATAGCATTTATTGGTGAAAGCTGTCTTAGTTCAGCCAGGACTGCCAGACACTTTCATTTTCTTCCAGCCAAGCTTCTGCAGCTTCTTCCGGCTCCATCTCGTCAATATCAACGAACTTAGCCATCTCAGCAATCTGAGGATTGGTGAAAGAGATTTTTGTCAGCACATCATACGCAGCTGGCCATTTGCCTTTCATACCATCCCATGCGGCTTTTTTCAGGTATCCATTGGCTGGGTTACCGCAGTCATAAAGCGCATCTGGGTTTGGACCGACAGCCGGATCTTTGTCACAGCCATCTACCCAAACTGGAAACTCAACAAATTCACCGGGCCAGACGGCTTCGGCAAAGTTTGGTGTCCAGTTAAAGACGACAACAGGTTTCCTGTCGGCTTCGGCTGCGCCGATTTCGGCCCAAAGCGCTGCGGCAGAACCCGCGTTTACAACCTGAAAGTTCATACCCAAAGCTGCAACACGCTCTTGACCGTGCTTCAACCAGTCAACAGGACCATCGAGATAACGGCCTTTGCTGCCGGTTTCGGCGGTTGCAAAGATATCCGCGCAGTCGTTCAATGCTTCCCAGCTTGGAAGTCCCGGGCAGGCATCTTTGGTCCACATCGGATACCACCAGTCTTCGCGAGTGACAGCGTCGTGGTCGCCGGCGTCATGCAGTCCGCCTTTTTCCAAAGCTGCGCGGAATGAGGCGCCAAAGGCGCCTTCCCATACTTCCAGCTCCAAAGTCACATCACCGAGCCGAACTGACTCGTATACGGCCTGACTATCGGTTGTCACGAACTCAACATTATTGCCCATGCTTTCAAAAATTTGGCCGACAACGTGGCTCATGACGATCTGGGATGACCAGTTATGGATCGGAATAACAATCGGATCCGAGCTGTCGGCAGCTGCCACCGATGTTGAGCACGCAGCACTGACCGCAACAGCTAAAGAAATTGTCCTTAGTTTCATGTGTTTTCCCCTGTTAAGAATATCATTGGCTTGAACATGCGCCAAGCATGCACATGATGATTGCAAATTTATCGGCGTTCTCAACGTAGAGATTTGCGAGGCTAAGGCGATAAAAATTAGTGGCAAATTCGCAAAACTATGCTTGAATAGAACCAGCGCACCTCACCAGCCAACTCACAACACCAGAGTAAGCAATAAAAAATGAGCAAAAACAACTATTTACCACCATTGGATTATCTTTTGGCTTTTGAAGCAACGGTGGAATCTGGCAGTTTTTCGGGTGCATCTAAGGCTCTAAATATTAGCGAAACGGCCATTAGCCGCAAAGTTAAACTGCTTGAGCATCATTATAAGTTAAATTTGTTTATCCGCGGTCACCGTTCCATTCAAATTAGCCCGCAGGGTCAGCAGCTTTTTGACGAAATATCGCCCGTTCTTGAACAATTGCGCGCGCTTTCAGAGAATCGGTTCAAAGACGCCAAAGCCCAAGCGATCACTTTGGCGGCCACCAATTCCGTCGCGGGGCTATGGCTGATGCCGCGCTTGCCGCTGTTCAATGCGGATAATCAAGAGCTTCGGATCAAACTTGTTTCCTCCGATAGTGACGAAGAATGTCTGGCCGAAGATATTCATCTTAGCATTTTACGTGGGGATGGATATTGGGCTGGCTATTCAGCACAACTGCTGTTCGGGGAAACTATCTTTCCCGTCTGCTCGCCCGAATATTTTGAAAAACACCCTGAAATTGCCGATTTGTCAGTACTGGCGCAACATTCTCTTATCGGGGTGGCCAGCACCCACACCGAATGGATGAATTGGCACACATGGCTGTCGCGTAACGAACTTTACGTCCCAAAGCTCGATCAAACCGTGCTGTTTAACACTTATCCCTTGTCTATTGACGCCGCCGCAAACGGGTTGGGCATTGCGCTGGGATGGGGACATTTGCTTGATCATCTCGTGGATCAAGGCAAATTGGTGCGACCACTCGGCGATATTTCGGTGCGTACAGAATATGGATACTATTTACTTAAACCGGAAAAATCATCCCGCTTTTTGCAACGGGATGTGGTCGAAAACTGGCTTTTAGAGCTATCCGCATCGCGGCGACGCTATGAACCTTTGAATTTAGACAAATGACGGCTTTACGCCATAAACTTTGGCCGCTTTACCGGGTCTGCAGTTCCAAAAAATAAAAGTCGGATGGCCGATTGTAGTTTGCGGCTTGATCTTTCAACCTACATTTGTAATTTTTCATCTCAGGAAACAAAACTCCTATGGGAAAGAAATATGACAGCCAGCCCTTTAAACCAAGATCCACACCGCCTGCGTCAACACCACGAATTGAATTTGGAAGTGGCCATTGGCCGCGAAGTGCGTCTATACCGTCGGCAGAAAAATATCACCGTGGCCAAGCTTGCCGAACTGACCGGATTGTCTATTGGCATGCTGTCAAAAATTGAAAACGGCAATACCTCACCGTCACTGACCACACTGCGCACGCTTGCGCAGGCTTTGTCTGTACCGCTGACTTCATTTTTTCGTGGGTTCGAAGAAACCCGGACCTGTATTCACACTAAATCCGGTCAAGGGGTCGAAATGGAACGGGCCGGAACCCGCGCGGGTCATCAGTATAATCTGCTCGGACATATCGGATCGAACGCCAGCGGTGTGATTGTTGAACCCTATCTGATCACATTGACCGAAGCCTCGGATGTGTTTCCCACGTTTCAACATGGCGGCATTGAGACAATTTATATGCTCGAGGGCGAAATAGGCTACCGGCACGGGGAAAAAATATATCACCTCAGCCCGGGTGATACATTATTTTTTGATGCCGACGCCCCCCATGGACCTGAGGTTTTCACCCAGCTTCCAGCAAAGTTTTTATCGGTGATCTCCTATCCGCAAAACACTTAGCCGCCCAAAGCTTGCTAGCGATCAGTTTGAAAACGTGATATTTTTTGCATGTGGATAGCGGCCATCGGGCCATATCTGTCGGGGATAGGCGTAGTCTTTGGTTTCGATTACCGCCGTGACTTGAGGTAGGTCCTGTTTCAAATCGGCGCGGGTTTTGACCCGCAGTTCATCATGTGCCACATCGATTGCCGAGCCTAAATAGGCCGCAGTTGCCAGATAGAAAAACTCGACCACCTTGCAGCTGTCATCACAGGTCCAGTCATCATAATCGTAAAGCCGCTTGGTCTCTGCCTCTTGCCAAGCGGCGTAAAGCGCACTGCGCATCGTACGCCGATCGCTGAAAAGCTGCGGCGCCAAAGGGATCCAGCCTGCGTTGACGATAAGATGGTGAATTTCTTCTTGTGAGGCATCGCGCTCGTCGCGGCGCGAAGGGGCCGTTTCATCTGCGGCAAGGTCTTGGCCGATGCGCTGATCCAAGCGGTCCATGATTTTGTCAATCGCGCGGCTTCGAAACCCGCGCGCCGACATCACCAACACCGGCCGGTTTTCACGCAGCTTGGCAAGCAGCCGCGGTTCATCCACGCGGCCATTTTGATCATTGTCCAGCCATTGCGCCGCGACCTGCGCGGCATGCGAAAGCTTGTTATCGGGCACGGATTTTGTGCCGCAAATTGTGACTGCATCAAACACTACGGCCGATTTGACGAAGAAATCCGCAGGGCATTCAGGTCGCGGATTTTGTGCGGGTGAAAACTCTCCGGCCAGTGCTGGCAGAGCGTAAATGGCTCCTATGCAATAAAGACCCAATACTGACGCAATACTTACATGTGGTTTTAGCATTTTTTTCACCTCGCAATGGGGCGCAGGCCCCCGTGTTTGCGCCGCGTGTTTGCTATGCTATTTTGCGCAGCCCCACATCAAATTATGCATAAAAACAGCCCTCTGTCACATGAAAACATGGCATCCAGAAGAGATTATAACAGCCCAAAGTTTAGGGTGTTGCAGTGGATTTTTCCCAGTCCGGCTCAAAGCCCAAAACGATTGTTTCGGCCGAAAGGCCTCTATTAAACAACCGATTATGGGCCATTGTCGCCTGATGTAGAGCGTTTTGCTGGGCCATCGGCATAACCGCGCATTCAAGATCAAACCGCTGCGCGTAGGCTTCAAACACCAACCGGCAGCTGCCCGCAGTTTGCAGCTGAGCAGCCCCGCCGGACCCGGGGGGAAATGTCGCCGTTAAAACATCCGAGAACTGACGGAACTTTTGGTAATAGGTTGCGGAAAAAAACTGAATAGCCTGACTACGCGCCTGCGCCGGATCATTGGTTTTGCGCGCCATATGCAACATTTCTGGGGTTAGCGAATAGGTCGGCAATTTGTTCAAAATGGTGATTAAAGCCCCTAAAGAGGCATCCTGACCTGCGAGGTAGACCTCGGGCATTATGGCTGCATCAGGTCGCCCCTGATTGTCACGCATCATCATCTGACGCGTGTGGCATTGCCATTTGATAAACTTGTCCTTCATTGGGTGATTTACATAGGTTTGGCCAAAAATTGATGCGACTGAACTCATGCTATGCCCCGTTCTTTTACAGTGGTAATATTATAATCCCGATCATGGCTTAGGCTTGGAATACGTCCACGCGCCTCGGCCACTTCATCTAGATCTATAGTGGCAAAGAAAACACCTGGTGTATCCCCGCCATCGGCAATGATCTCACCCCATGGATTAATCACCAAGCTATGGCCATAGCTGGCGCCGCCTCCGGCGATCTCACCGATCGCGCAGGCAGAGATCATAAAGCATCCGTTTTCAATGGCTCTTGCGCGGTTTAAAATATGCCAATGGGCTTCGCCTGTTTTCTTTGTAAAGGCTGCCGGTGTGCATAAAATTTCTGCGCCAGCCTGCGCTAAATCTCTGTAAAGTTTAGGAAACCGTAAATCATAACAAATTGTATGACCAATTTGAGCAAAAGGAGTTTGAACCAAGCTCATTGCATTTCCGGCTGCTACGCGGGCGCTTTCACGGTACACTTCGGTTGGTGAAATCTGCACATCGAACAGGTGGATTTTATCATAGCGGCTGTGAATATTACCTTGCTGATCCAAGATATAGCCGCGGTTTATAATTTTTCCATCACGGCCAGAGAGCGCAATTGATCCAACCATAATCCAAACATTATTTTGTGCTGCAAAATCTTGAAATGCCGCTAGAAATGGATGCTCTGCCTCTGGTGCATGTGGCGGAGTAAAGGCAGAGCCCTCGCTTTTTAGACCGCCGCAATATTCTGGCAGGAATAAAAATGCCGCGCCCGCTTTAACCGCTTGCTCGGCAAGTGGCATCGCTTCATCTATAGCCTGACCGATGGAGGGCATCGGCCGGGTTTGCAGGCAAGCGATTGAAAGCGGGCGCGGCATTTGCTTTAAAACTTCATATAAGCTTTTCTGAGATCCGACAGCGGATGGCGGTCAGACATTTGAAACTTAATCAAAAGCTCACGGGCGATCATATCACGATCCTGTTGGTTATCCGGCAACTCAATCGTATTTGGAATTCGGACCCAGCCATTGTTGTTGCGGTCAAAAACCGCTGGCGCGCCCTCTTCATAGCCCATATGGACATCTTCGAGCCAGTTCAGATCATCCCATCCCATAACTTCCATGTATTTTGAAAGAAAAGGCGTGATACGACCATAGTCAGGCACCAAGTTCACATCGTAACGATATCCGATATGTTGCCCAATTTCTTTTTCCCGCTCTGAGACAAGACCATCTGCGTCATTCAGAAACTGATCAACGTCAACGATCTCAGAGCCGCGGTACTGTGTTCCAGCCATAATTCAAGCCCTCCTTAAAGGTGATGATAATCTTCGACGCCAACCGTGTGGTTGGTACCGGCCAATGGAACACCGGCCATGGCCGACGCTTCCATAGTGAGCGCTGCAAGATCTTCTGGCTCAAGGCTGTGAAGATGGGTCTTGCCACAGGCCCGCGCAAAGAGCTGCGCTTCGATGGTCAATGTATGCAAGAAGTTATAGACACGCTCGGCAGCTTCATCCGGGTCAAGACGCGCGCGAAGAACTGGGTCTTGCGTTGCAACGCCAACCGGGCAGCGGCCCGTATGACAGTTGTAGCAATATCCAGGTTCGGCGCCAACCTCTTCAGGATAGTTCGCTTCAGGGATGTCCTTGTTGCAGTTCAGCGCCATCATGGCCGAATGTCCGATCGCAATGGCATCCGCGCCAAGTGCAATGGCTTTCGCCACATCTGCGCCGTTGCGAATACCGCCCGCGTAGATCAATGTGATCTGACCACGCTTGCCAAGATCATCAATCGCTTTACGCGCTTGACGAATGGCCGCGATGCCCGGAACGCCGGTATCTTCTGTTGCAAGGTGCGGACCGGCACCAGTGCCGCCTTCCATACCGTCGATATAGATCGAGTCCGGATCACATTTGACCGCCATGCGCACATCGTCATAAACGCGCGCTGCACCCAGCTTAAGCTGGATCGGGATTTGCCAATCAGTCGCTTCGCGGATTTCCTGAATTTTAAGCGCCAGATCATCTGGACCCAGCCAATCAGGGTGACGGGCCGGTGAACGTTGATCAATCCCGGCCGGAAGCGAGCGCATTTCAGCAACCTGATCGGTTACTTTCTGGCCCATAAGGTGGCCGCCAAGACCAACTTTACAGCCCTGACCGATAAAGAATTCAACACCGTCCGCCAATACCAAGTGGTTCGGGTTAAAACCGTACCGCGATTGGATACACTGGTAGAACCACTTCGAGCTATAGCGCCGCTCATCCGGGATCATACCACCTTCACCAGAACAAGTTGCTGTTCCAGCCATGGTTGCGCCCCGTGCAAGCGCTGTTTTTGCCTCATAACTCAGAGCGCCAAAGCTCATGCCGGTGATATAAACCGGTATATCCAGTTCAATCGGGCGTTTGGCACGCGGGCCAATGACCGTGCGGGTTTCGCATTTTTCGCGGTAGCCTTCGATCACAAACCGGGTCAGCGTTCCGGGCATGAATGTAAGATCATCCCAATGGGGAATTTTCTTAAACAATGAAAATCCACGCATCCGGTAGCGTCCAAGCTCGGATTTGATATGGATGTCATCCATAACGCGTGGTGGGAAGATAAAGCTGTCACCGATGCGGTTTACATCGCGATCAAGCTGTTTTTTGGTGGGCATATCGCCGTCAGCCATGGGTCAGATCCTTTCCGGTGACTTAAAGAATGAGTTTCTTTTCAGAGGGTTCAAGATTGTCGTAGTTCCAAAGCTGTTTTCCAGCGACAATCTTTGTGAAGTGGTCAACGCCTTTTTCCGGCATCAAACCATATTGCGTGAGTTTGCGGGTCAGCCAGGCCTTATCCATGTCTGTCAATTCGGCCTCAACCGCATCAACACCGCAGGACTTAATGTCCCCGCCCACATAGATCGTACCATCATACATCGAGTCGCCAAGGTTTTTGCCTGCGTTACCACAGACAACCATGCGTCCCCGCTGCATCATGAACCCAGACAGCGCGCCGGTATCACCGCCGACAATGATGGTTCCACCTTTCATGTCGATGCCCGTACGCGAGCCGACAGAGCCGCGGCACACAAGGTCACCGCCACGAATAGCTGCACCAAATGTCGAGCCTGCGTTCTTTTCGATCATCACGGTTCCGGACATCATGTTTTCACCACATGACCAGCCAACACGGCCATTGATGCGAACATTGGGGCCATCGATAAGGCCCACACCAAAGTAGCCGGTAGAGCCCTCGATGATCAGGTTTAGTTTGCTGAGTATCCCGACCCCAAGCGAGTGTTTACCGCGTGGGTTTTGTAGTACAATCGTGCCGTATCCTTCGGCCATCAACTCACGGATACGTCCGTTGACTTCGGTCGTGGTCATTTCTGCCGTATCAATTTCAGTGCGTTTGTTGAAATCCACGTCGGGCGCCCACGGGTATGTGAACCGCTCTTCTGCTTCAGGATCAAACTCAATATGCAGCGTCTTTCCGGTCAGCTGCTCGGTTCGCATTCCAAGCGCGGTAACGCGCTCTTCCTGGCTCATTTGCTTTAGTTCAGCATCGCTTACGCTTGCCATACTCGAACCTCCTCATCATACGGGTCATAAGTGTCAATTTCTTGTGGAAGTATCGCGCGGATCGCCACCTCTTCTGAGGCCATTGCGATCAGATCGTCACTTTCATAAAGCACAAGCGGCTTGGCAGCCATTGTGTCTTTTGCCATTCCAAGTTGGTCTTTGGTAGCCACAAGATAGGTGAACACTCCGTCGATTTCTTCGATAGAATTGCGCAGCGACTGTTCTAGTGTGATGCCATTGGCCAAGTTGTGAGCCGTGTAAACCGCCAGCAACTCGCTGTCGCAGTTTGACATAAAGCGGTGGCCCTTGCGTTCCATTTCGCGGCGCATGATCCAGTAGTTTGTGATTTGCCCGTTGTGCACCACGCTCACGTCATTATACGGAAACGCCCAGTAAGGGTGCGCTGAGCGAATATCCACATCGGATTCTGTTGCCATGCGGGTGTGGCCGATGCTGTGCGTACCCTCAAAGTTTTCCAAACCGTAAAGTCCGGCCACGTCAGCGGCATCACCCAAATCTTTAATCAACTCAAGCCCGTTGCCCATAGACAAAATTTCAACACCATCGGTTTCCTCGATGTGTTCTGCCATTGCCGACGTATCACCTTCATGGCTAAGCACAAAGCGCAGCGCATATTCAGTGACGCTTTCCTTGCTTTTCACAGCCGCGCCATGCTCTGCCAAAATCTCTTCCACGGCAGCAATGCGATCTACGATCACCTGATGGATGCCGCGGCCTTTGTGCATATCTTCAGCTTCTGCCACTTTGAGGCGCATAATATAGTCGCCTTCGGTTGGCTTTCCATAGACCGCGTAGCCGGTCGAGTCCGGCCCCCGGTGCTTTAGGGCCTGTAACATCGCGGTCATTTCACCCCCGACGTTAGAGCTTTTGCCCTTGTGTATCAGTCCTGCGATTCCACACATTTTTAGAAACGCCTCCTTTTGATTGCGTGTTAATGGTGGCGGGCTATACCGCCCGCCAGATGTGTTTTCAGGCGTGCTTTACGGCAAGCATTCCATATAGGTATCGTTATCCCAGTCCGTGACTGTCGACATAAACCGCGCGTATTCATCGTACTTATACTCGTGGAACAGACGGTACATTTCACCGGGCATACCACGCTTTACAACTTCACTATTTTCAAGATGCACAAGCGCTTCACCAAGTGACATCGGCAGCTTTTTCACTTGCTTGCCGTCTTTGATCGCTTCGTAGATGTTGCGCTCTTCTGGTGCGCCCGGATCAAGCTTGTTGGTGATCCCGTCATCCATGGCTGCCAACAACGTCGAGCCCATCAAATAGGGATTTACCATCGAGTCAACAGAGCGATATTCAAACCGCCCGGGTGCGGATACCCGCAAACCTGTTGTCCGGTTTTGAAAACCCCAGTCTGCAAACACAGGGGCCCAGAAACCTGTATCCCAAAGCCGGCGATACGAGTTCACGGTCGAACAGCCGATCGCCGTCAGAGCCTGCAAGTGATGCACAACGCCGCCAATGGCCTCAAGGCCTTCTTGTCCGGGCATCTGCGGATCATCATCGTCAGGCATAAAGGTATTTTCACCACCCCGAACGTACATGTAGTTATCGGCCATACCCGGCAAGTCATCAGGATCATTGCCGGTTCTGACAAAATGATCTTCACCGCCGCGCCACAAAGACATGTTATGGTGGCAGCCAGAAGCCGAGACCCCCATAAACGGTTTGGTCATAAAGCAGGCAAAGATGCCGTTCTCACGCGCCACCTGAGCACAGATTTGACGGTATGTCGTTAGCCGGTCTGCATTGCGCAGAACGTCATCAAACATCCAGTTCAGTTCCAATTGGCCTGGCGCATCCTCGTGATCGCCCTGGATCATATCAAGCCCCATTTTGCGGGCATAGCGAATCACCTGCATCGAGACTGGGCGCAGGCTTTCAAACTGGTCAATATGATAGCAATAAGGCTTGGAATAACCGTCCTTTGGCTTGCCGTTTTCGTCAAACTTCAGCCACATCATTTCCGGCTCGGTTCCGATCCGCAAACTACGGCCATGCTTGGCTTTAAACTCTTCATGCATGCGGCGCAAATTTCCGCGGGAATCTGATGTCAGGAACCCGCCCGGATTTTCTTTTTCTTCACGGTTGCGGAACAAAGTACAATAAAACCGGCCAATTTGCGGCGCCCAAGGCAACTGCATAAATGTTTCCGGCTCTGGAATACCGACGAGTTCTGCAGCTTCTGGACCGTAGCCCAAGTAATTTCCAGCACGGTCGGTAAATAGATTCACCGTCGCGCCATATACCAGCTGAAATCCTTTTTTGGCGACCGATTCCCAATGATCTGCGGGAATGCCTTTCCCCATGATCTTACCGGTTACCGAGACAAATTGAAGATAGAGATACTCAATCCCCATCCGATCAATCATTTCCCTGACTTGTTTGATTTTCTCGTCGCGCCCTGGCGCTTCGACAAATTTCTCAAGATCTGTTTCAGCCAATTTTCTTCTCCCTAGGTTATTGTTAATTTCCTTGGTTTTAACCAATTATTTATGGCGTTAATTTCATACCTTTAACTCCATGGATATGGGCTATTAGAAACCGGATGAAGGTTTCCTTTTTCAAAGCGGTCGAACCGGAAAGGTTCTAGCAAATCCTGCGCTTCACCCAACACCTCATCGGCAATCAAATGCCCAACACCCAGCATTTTCCAACCATGGTTGCTATCAGCAATGAGCGTGGCATTGTCATGGAAATGGTCAAACACCGGGAAACTGTCGGCGGTGAAGCAGCCGATACCGCCCGAAGCTTCGCGATGATATTTTCCCATCAAGCCCTCAAAGCGCTTGTGGCAATGGGCCAAAGCCGACACCCACATATGGGCAAAGGTATCTGATGCGACGAATTCCGGCGATGATGGCCCATAGGGGTCAATTTTCACCTGATCAACCGCTGTTTCGACTTTATACGGTGAGGCGCCGCCCTGAATTCCGCCAAAATGCCAATCAGGCTTGTAGTAAATGCCCCACATTTCATCGGTGATCAATGACCCATCCACACAAGACTTCAAAGGCGCATCCGTGTCCACATGGATCACGGGCGGCACTTTGCCATCATTGGTTTGAAGCATTTCTGGCTCGACTTGAAGAACGCCCTCTTCCAGCTGCCAAAAGCGCCACATATCTATGCCCTTGTGCACATTGCCTTCCAAATCCTTTAGGGTGATTTGTTTTGGCATGCCCAGCATATCCCAAAAGTCCCGCGCCCAAGGGCCCGGTGCAATAATGACGCGCTCACAGGTGACCGTACCCTGATTGGTTTCAACCGCTTGAATACTTGACGAACCGCTTTCGCTGACCAAGCTCTTAACCTCGACCCCAGTGATAATCCGCACGCCGCGATCTTCGACCTTTTTGGCAATCCCGTACATGGATTTCGTATTGTTCGAGTAGCCTCCGCGCTTTTCGTGCAGAACCGAGGTAATCCCCTGGGCCTGCCAGTCGCTGAACATATCTTTCATATAGGCATCCGACGCAGCCGCGCCTTCGATGAACACGCTTTCATAGCCGATCTCTTGCTGTTGCTCATAGATCGAACGCACGTCATCGCGCATCGACTCGCTAGAGATTTGCAAATATCCGACCGGATGGTAGCTAAGCGCTTCAGGGTCGCTTTCCCAAACACCAACCGAATGTGCCATAAGCCGCCGCATGGCCGGTTGAAAATAATTGTTCCGCACGACACCGCATGCGATGCCCGAGGCACCTGAGGCAATACCCGACTTATCAAGGACGACTATTCTGCCATCAACCTCTTCTCCACGCGCAATCAAGCGCTCCGCCAGACGCCATGCTGTCGACAGACCATGAACGCCAGCACCGACAATCACAAAATCAGCGTGATTAGGAAATGCCATCTCTTGTAAACTCCCACTTGACCCAGCTTGAACCAGATATGGTCCGCGCGTTATCATTGCCTCTAAGTTTTCGCTCAGTTAAGCCAAAAGTCAACCTATTTTGATCCAATGCTTGCGTATTTATCTATTTTATGTTTGAATTGGTATAGTATTGGATTATCGCTGAAAGTGTCTACGGAATGAAGCAAGGAAAACGAAAGCTCGGGGCAAGCGATATTGCTAGCCTGATACGCCGTGAAATATCGAACGGAAACCTACAGTTACATGACCGTCTACCCCCCGAGCGGCAGTTGGCAGAGGCCTATAACGTTGCGCGTGGGACCATCCGCGAGGCTTTGACGCAGTTAATGGACAGCGGATGGGTCACAGTTCGCGCAGGAAGCGGCACTTATGTCACCCATCAAGAGAAATTTTCAGAGGCAACACCAATTCAATCCGCGAATCCGCTTGAACTGATGGATGCGCGATTCGCTCTTGAACCACATATTTGTAGGCTTGCCGTCTTGCACGGTCGCAGGGCTGACTTTGATCTTTTGGATGGCCTGTGCACCAAAATGGAACAAAGCCTTAATGACCCCGCCAGTTTTGCGGATGCAGATACTGAATTTCATCGCGCCCTTGCAAACTGCACCCGCAACACATTGCTGATCTGGATTATTGGCCAGATTACATCGGTGCGCAGTCAGGACGACTGGACGCGGATGCGGCAAATTACTTTAAATCAATCGATCATAGTCCAATACAATGGCCAACACCGGCAAATCCTAAACGCGCTGCGCACCCGCGAACCCGAACGGGCGGCAAAAATCATGAAAGAGCATCTGGAAACCGCGCGCCTATCGCTGACGCGTGCCGCCGAAACTTAGGAAGCCAGCGGCTCTTACGCCTTGGCAGATGTTTGCAGCCAATTCATATACAGCCGCTCGGCTAGCCGGTTAAATTCATCCATATGATGGTCACAATCAGCCGCCAGCCGGTCGACCGCCCCCGGCCCCATCGCTTTTTCGAGGGCCTCACTATAGGCGGGTATCTTGGCCCAATTCGCAACGGTATCCGGCTCTATCTCGACATGAAACTGGACAGAATAGGCGCGCGGCCCCCAGGTCATAGCTTGGACCGCACAATCTGGTGATGTGGCCAAGACCTCGGCCCCTTGTGGAAGTTTAATCACTTCTGCACTGTGCCATTGCAAACAGGGAAACCGATCAGGCAGGTCATCCATAAAAATACCCGTCGCGCCCATTTCGGTCATTTGAACATCCATCACACCAATTTCCGGAGTGCCGGCCGGACCGACGCTGCCGCCCAGCGCCTCAGCCAGCAATTGATGCCCAAGGCAAAGCCCCAGATAGGACATTCCCCGTTGCTCGACGGCGTCCCGGATAAAGGCTTTTTCGTCCTTTAACCAAGGGTGTTCGTCTTCTTGCCAAACATCCATTGGTCCGCCCAGTACCCAAAGGGCATCATATCCATCAAGTGAGGGCAACTGTGCGCCCTGATCGAGTTCAACTGTATCCCAGCTGTGACCGTCTTCTTCTAGAAAACGGCGGAAAATTCCTGGATGTTCGACAGGTGCATGTTGCAAGACAAGTATGTGCATTTGGGACTCCTAATTTGCCTAAAACATAGGCAGCGTTCTTGGATTGTTGCAAGCATTCAGCGAAAACTTGAAGGTGTGCGGCCGAAATATTCTGAGAACCATCTTGAAAAATGTGACGAATTAGCAAACCCTGTCGCCAACGCAACTTCTGTCAAAGGCAAAGGTGAGTTTCTAAGCAAACTCAATGCCTTATCTAATCTCATATCACGGTAATATCCCATCGTTGAACGCCCCAAGCGCTGCTTGAAAAGACGATTTAACTGGCGCGGCGAAATGCCCACCATCGCCGAGAGCTCTGCCAAGGATATCGGATCGGCCACATGGCTTTCCATTGCTTTTACGGCGTCTAGAATCAGAGCATTATTTGATCCAACCCGGGCTGCAATACCCCCCCTTTGCGGCCCCACTGATGGGCGAATTTCCGTATGCATAAACCAGTCGCTTACTAGGCTCGCAAAAAGGCTACCGTGGTGGTCGGTGATCAGGGCGAGCATTAAGTCCAAGGCCGCTGTACCGCCGGCGCAGGTTAAGCGGTCACGATCCATCACATAAAGCGTGCGTTCCAGCAAAAGATGGGGAGAAATTTCAGCCAAGGCTTCGGCATGTTCCCAATGGACAGTCATACGCCGATCGCCCATAAGCCCGGCGCTGGCCAAAATCACTGGCCCGCCCGAAACACCCCCCAAGCGCGCCCCAAACCTTGACATCCGGCTGAGCCAGTTGAAAACAGACCTATTGTCAAAAAGCGCTGGGTTACCGCCGGCCACTATGAACAAGTAATCGAGATCTATTTGATCGTGAATGGACTGTTGGGGTGTAACGCTTGCAGCCCCAGAACTTTGCACCGCCAAGCCATCAACACTAATGTTTATTACTTCATACAAATTACGCCGGCTAAGGGTATTGGCCGCGCGAAACGGCTCGACGGTTGACGCATAGGACATCAGAGCAAAGCCTTCGATTGGTAAAACACCAATACGGTATGTTTCTAGAGATGAACCAAAACTTTCCATAATAGAACTATAAATGACTATTTAAGAAAAGTATAGTTTTCCGAATCCAGAAACTCTGAAAGAGCAAAATCTAAAGGGCGTAATTATGCGATATTCCGCATTTGAAATTCTGAAGCAAGGTCTAAGCGGCAATAAAGGCTGGAAACCGGTATGGCGGGAACCAGAACCAAAAGCCGAATACGATGTGATCATCGTCGGCGGTGGCGGTCACGGCCTGTCCACTGCCTATTATCTGTCCAAAGTCTACGGCATGCGAAACATCGCCGTTTTGGAAAAAGGATGGCTTGGATCGGGAAATATCGGGCGTAACACCACAATCATACGCTCCAACTATATGATGCCGGGCAACCAGCCCTTTTACGAATTTTCTCTCAAATTATGGGAGGGCCTTGAGCAGGACTTCAACTATAATGCAATGGTCAGCCAAAGGTCCATCTTGAACCTGTTTCATTCGGACCCGCAACGCGATGCCTTTGTGCGCCGCGCCAATGCGATGATTTTATCCGGCGCAGATGCAGAGCTGGCCGATGAAGCGCAGTTGCGCCGAGAATTGCCATTTCTGGACTTCGACAATGCGCGCTTTCCGATTAAAGGCGGCCTGTATCAACGGCGCGGCGGAACAGTGCGCCATGACGCTGTGGCTTGGGGATATGCACGCGGCGCGGACAGCCGCGGCGTCGATATTATCCAAAATTGCGAGGTAACCGGATTTGATATTGAAAACGGTGTTTGCACCGGTGTGCAATCTTCCAAAGGGCCGATCCGGGCCAAAAAGGTTGCGGTCTGTGTTGCCGGTTCTTCCAGCCGCGTGATGTCACTGGCTGGCATGCGCCTGCCCATCGAAAGCCATGTTCTGCAGGCTTTCGTCACCGAAGGTCTTAAACCAACTCTCCCTGGCGTTATTACCTTCGGGGCAGGCCATTTTTATGTGAGCCAGTCCGATAAGGGCGGGCTTGTGTTTGGCGGCGATATTGACGGCTATAACACCTATGCCCAGCGCGGTAATCTGCCCGTGGTCGAAGATGTCGCCGAAGGCGGAATGGCAATTATGCCAATGATTGGCCGCGCGCGTTTGCTGCGCAGCTGGGGCGGAGTGATGGATATGTCCATGGACGGATCGCCCTTTATCGACAAAACCGACATTGACGGGCTCTATTTTAATGGCGGCTGGTGCTATGGCGGGTTCAAAGCAACCCCGGCCAGCGGCTATTGCTATGCCCATTTGCTCGCCAATGACACCCCGCACCCAGTGGCCACAGAAATGCGCTTGGACCGGTTTAAACGTGGCCATATCATTGATGAAAAAGGACAGGGCAATCAGCCCAATTTGCACTGACATGAGACATTATCAGCCCATAAACCCGAGCAAAGAGCGCGCCATCCAACCGAATTTGGTTTGGCAGTTTGACCTGTTAAAGAGGACAGCTTTATGATTATCAACCACCCTCTTTTAGGCCCAAGAGATGCCGCAGAATTTGTCTATCTGGGCGATGCCGCATTGATCGACAGGCCTGATCCAGAGGCGGAAAACGCCGCAGAGCAATTTTATGAGTACGGCTATCTTCGCGATAATCCCGCAGGTGAGCACAAAGAGCTTTGGTACCACGAGCAAGGCGATCGGTCTTGGCTGGTGATCACCAGAGACACTCTTACCCATGAAATTACCAGTGTTAAATTGGCCCGCGATGAGGCCAAAAAGCGGGGACGCGACAAATGAGCCAGCAAACCCATCGGATCAGCGGCGGGCTGATCGACAGATCAAGCACCCTCGGCTTTACCTTTAACGGCAAACCAATGCAGGGCCATCCCGGGGACACATTGGCATCAGCGCTGCTGGCCAATGGTCAGCGCCTGGTTGGCCGCGGCTTTAAATACCACAGACCCCGGGGCATCTTTACCGCCGGATCAGAAGAGCCGAACGCCTTGGTTCAATTGCGCTCGGGTCCCCACCAAGAACCCAACACACGGGCCACTGTAACCGAATTGTTTGACGGTCTTACAGCCACCAGTCAAAATCACCGCGGGCCGCTTGAATTTGATTTTATGGCCGTCACAGACCTGCTGTCTCCTTTCTTAAGTGCAGGTTTTTATTATAAAACTTTCATGTGGCCCAAAGCGTTTTGGGAAAAGATCTACGAACCTATTATTCGCAGTTCAGCAGGGCTTGGCAGTCTTTCCATGCA
>CBFHXE010000031.1:0-26563 GCA_965659715.1 uncultured Paracoccaceae bacterium
TCGAAGGCGAAATGACCTTTTTTGAACTGTCGGGCTGTTATCGCCGTTATCATGCACCTTTGTGCCGTTCAGTGTTTCTTGGGACGCCCACCGACGATATGCGTCGCGCCGAAGTGGCGCAGATGGAAGGGATCGAAGCAGGGATTCATGCAGCACAGGCTGGCAATCGCACGGCGGACATCGCAAAGGCGTTTTTGGATGTGCTGGCAAAGCACGGAATGGAGCGATTGGGGCGCATGGGATATCCAATCGGCCTCAGCTATCCGCCAGACTGGGGCGAACGTACGGCCTCTATACGCACCGAAGACGAAACGATCCTGCAGCCGGGAATGGTGTTTCATTTCATGCCGGCGCTGTGGATGGACAGCTGGGGTCTTGAGACCACCGAAACAATTCTGATTAAGGATAGCGGACCGGCAGAGGCTGTCTGCAACATGGAAAGAAAGCTTTTTGTAAAGGACTGATCACTGCGGCCAGCCTGAATGGTTCTACACCACCAAACAAGCTCAGATCACAATCAATGCTTGGCTCAGGCAGTACAACCAGATCAGATCTCATCATGCATTGGGCATGAGAACACCCGTTCCTGAAACTTTATTAGAGAAAACAAAAATTAGTGGTAATGAGAAATGGGGCTAGGCAAATGCAATCGTGCAAATAAAGGCAAAATGGTTTTTTTTGAAGAGTGTCTCGCGATAAATTTTGTTAAAAATCTACCATACTTTAGAGTGTGATGGCGCATGGACTTGAATTCAAAGGGCCAAGACGCAACCTAGGATTCAGGGATTAAGCCGTTCTTTGCGGCTTTTGCTTGACCTGCCTCACCGAATTGGTCTTAAGGCGTGCAGCAGCAAATATAGGATGAGCATGACTCGCGACTCTGTTCCGCTACCGCTTGAGACCGATCGAAAAACATCGCGCAAACTGACGGCGTTGACCGGGCTATTACCGTTTATCTTGCCGTATCGGGGTTTGATTGCGGCTGCCATGTTTGCCTTGATGCTCACGGCGGCTGTGTCCTTGGTATTGCCCTTGGCAGTGCGACGGGTTGTGGATAATTTCAACACCTCGCAAGAAGCCATATTGGATCAGTATTTCGCCGCAGCCCTTGGGGTCGCGCTGCTTCTGGCTGTGGGTACGGCGCTGCGCTATGCGCTGGTCACGCGGCTCGGCGAACGGGTGGTGGCAGACATTCGCAAAGCGGTGTTTGATCGGGTTATTTCTATGAGCCCGGCATTTTATGAAAACATTATGACTGGCGAGGTTCTGAGCCGGATTACTACCGATACCACATTAATCCTGTCTGTGGTGGGTTCATCGGTGTCAGTGGCGCTGCGCAATGTTTTGATTTTCTTCGGCGGGTTGGTTTTGATGTTGGTGACATCGGCAAAGCTGACCTCACTGGTATTGCTCATTGTTCCGGCGATCTTGATCCCGATTTTAACCTTGGGCCGCCGGGTGCGTAAACTCAGCAAAGAGAACCAAGATTGGATCGCCGCAAGTTCAGGCACAGCATCCGAAGCCTTAAGCGCGGTGCAGACGGTTCAGGCCTTTACCCATGAAATTCAAACCCGGGAACGGTTTTCCGAAGTCACAGAAAAAAGTTTTCGCTCGGCAAGCAGGCGGATAAATACCCGCGCTTTGATGACGCTGATTGTTATATTCTTGGTCTTTGCCGGTATTGTTGGCGTGCTTTGGATCGGCGCCCGTGATGTACGCTCGGGGGTTTTAACGCCTGGCACGCTTGTTCAGTTTGTCATTTATGCTGTGATGGTTGCCGGCTCGGTTGCAGCGCTTTCTGAAATATGGGGCGAATTGCAACGGGCGGCTGGCGCCACGGACCGGCTGGTCGAGCTATTGGCCGTCGAAGATACCGTCAAAGACCCGGTGAGCCCAACCCCGCGCCCTGCCAATGGCCAAGGCGCAATTCAGTTTGAAAATGTAACGTTTCGCTATCCTTCGCGGCCGTCAGCTGCTGCGCTCGACAGTATTTCTTTAGATATAAAACCCGGAGAAACCGTCGCCTTGGTTGGCCCCTCAGGGGCGGGCAAAACCACCATCATTCAGCTGATTTTAAGATTTTATGATCCTGATTCAGGCCGGATAACATTGGATGGGGTCGAGCTTGGAAAAATGCGCCGCGATGATTTTCGCCAATCCATGTCACTTGTATCACAAGACCCAATTATCTTTGCGGCCACAGCGCGGGAAAATATCCGTTTTGGCCGGCCGTCAGCCTCGGATCAAGAAATTGAAGCGGCCGCTCAGGCGGCAGCAGCGCATGGGTTCATCTCTGATTTGCCAGATGGCTATGGTACTTATTTGGGCGAACGCGGTGTGATGCTAAGCGGTGGGCAAAAGCAACGTATCGCCATTGCGCGTGCAATTTTGCGCGATGCGCCGATGTTACTGCTTGATGAAGCCACCAGCGCGTTGGACGCAGAAAGTGAAGTCGCTGTGCAGAAGGCAGTCGAAGCCTTAGCTCGAGATCGCACCACAATTATTGTTGCGCATCGTCTTGCCACTGTGAAAAAGGCGGACCGCATTGTCGTCTTCGATCAGGGCCGGGTTGTTGCCAGTGGCAGCCATAAGGAACTGGTTGCCGAAGGTGGGCTTTATGCGCGCTTGGCGCGGCTGCAATTCACCGATGGGGCTTCAGCGGCATAGCTATGATCGATTTGACCTAACGATGCCTTTGCCATGGGCTTGTAGTTTGGTTATTGTTAACCAAACACAACCACCGTCTTTTGACGGGACATCCTTTTCTAGGCCCTTTGGCACAGAAACGGGGTGTATAAAAAATAGGGGAAACAACCATGCCATTTGCGTCTGTCGCAGATTCAATCGCTTATGAAAATGAAATGCCGTGGGCGGACCGCGATGTTCCAAAATCACTTTTTAGCCTGCTGTCTAAAACAGCGGATAAATTTCCAAATCATAACGCTGTAAGTTTTCAATTACAGTCTGGACCGACAGACAAAGCCGAAACATTCACTTGGTCGCAGCTGCAGCAAAAAACCGCGCAGGCGGCCAACCTTTTTCGCAGCCTTGGGATCGGGTCAGAGGATGTGGTGGCTTATGTGCTTCCAAATTGTAACGAAACTGTTCTGGCGCTTTTGGGTGGGGCAACGGCAGGCATTGTCAGCCCTGTGAACCCACTTCTAGACCCTGCGCAAATCGCTGCAGTTTTGCGCGAAACCAATGCCAAAGTGGTGGTGACATTAAAAGCTTTTCCAAAAAGTGAAGTGGCGCAGACGACCGCGCAGGCTGTGGCCGATGCACCCAACGTCCATACGGTGCTTGAAATCGACCTGAATAGGTATCTCACCCCGCCCAAAAGTTGGCTGGTGCCGCTGCTTCGGCCAAAGAACCCTGTGTCGCATCAGGCCAAGGTTCTTGATTTCAACACTGAGATGGCAAAGCAAAATACAACTCTTGATTTCGAAGATATCCAAGAAGACCGCGTCGCGGCGCTGTTTCACACAGGCGGCACGACAGGCATGCCAAAAGTGGCGCAGCACCTAAGCTCTGGCATCATCTACAATGGTTGGGTGGGCTCAACACTGCTGTTCACCGAAGAGGATAATGTGATCTGCCCGCTGCCGCTGTTTCATGTGCTTGCCAGCCATGTGATTTTGATGGCGGCCCTGTCATCCGGCGCCCATGTTATTTTCCCAACGCCCGCAGGATATCGCGGCGATGGCGTGTTTGATAACTTCTGGAAGCTGGTCGAGCGCTGGCAGGTGACTTTCATTGTTGGTGTCCCAACGGCTATTTCAGCTTTAATGCAGCGCCCTGTTGATGCGGATATCAGCTCAGTTAAAACTTCATTTTCTGGCTCTGCTCCGCTGCCGGTCGAGCTATTCCGCAGGTTTGAAGAGGCCACAGGTGTGACCATTGTCGAAGGCTACGGGCTGACCGAAGCGACCTGCCTTGTCTCTGGTAACCCGGTAGACGGGGAAAAGAAAATTGGCTCGATTGGAGTGCGGTTTCCCTATACCGATATTAAAATTGTCAAATCTTCTGGGAAGGGTTTGATTGAATGTGCCACCGATGAAATTGGGGAAATTTGCATCTCAAACCCGGGGGTATGGGCGGGCAATACCTATACCGAAAGTGACAAAAACAAGGACCTTTACTACCAAGATACGCATTTGCGCACTGGCGATTTGGGCCGGATCGACAGCGATGAATACCTTTGGATTACCGGCCGTGCCAAAGATCTGATTATTCGGGGGGGGCATAACATTGACCCTGCACTGATCGAAGAGGCCTTGTTAGGTAATTCTGATGTGGCCTTTGCTGGTGCCATTGGTCAGCCCGATGCACACGCTGGCGAGCTGCCTTGTGTCTATGTCGAGTTGATCGAGGGCGCCAGTGTCACCGAGGCAGAGCTTTTGGATTTTTGCACCGAGAATGTACCAGAGCGCGCAGCGCATCCAAAACATGTAGAAATCATGCCCGAGCTGCCCAAAACAGCGGTTGGAAAAGTCTTTAAGCCCGATCTGCGTAAAAAGGCAATCACCCGGGTTTATGACGCTGCACTGGATGAGGCGGGGCTATCAGCGCGGGTGCAATCCGTGATTGATGACAAGAAGCGCGGCCTTGTGGCGCAGGTCTCATCAGAGGATAGTGATGATGAAGTCTCCGCAGTTCTGGGCGGCTTTAGCGGCCAATGGGAGCGGCGCCCATAAAATTGGCAAACAGGCTTTGGGGCCCAATTTCTTTGGCTTCCAAAGCCCTCAAAATTTGACAAAGGCCAGTTGCGAAATAATTTTACACCAGATGACTTATCAGGTGATAGAGCTTTGAGAAATCAGGCAGACCGCATATTGATCATTGGTTCGGCGCCCGATGCTACTGTGGCCAGATCTTGGCACACAATACCATTTGACCGTATTGTTGCGATCAATAATGCTTGGCGTATCCGGCCTGATTGGGACGATTTGATATTCCCATATGATTTTCCGGACGCGTCTAAGCCCAATGACATGCGGCCGGATCAAAGCTGGATCACACAAGACGATTTTGTGCCGGTTCAAAATGACTTTGGCGGCTTTGTATATGCAGGCGCGACCATGGCCTTTACGGCCGCCTATTGGGTGCTGGGTCATTACCGGCCCAAACAGATCAGTTTTCTGGGCTGTAACATGTGGTATCCAAAGGGCAAAACCACACATTTTTATGGCGCGGGAACCGCCGATCCGCTGCGCGACGATATCACTTTGATGTCGCTCGAAGCCAAATCATCGCGGCTTTATGCCTTGGCGCAAGCTGTGGGATGCGCGGTTGCCAACCTTTCCCCCGGGCCCACACGGCTGGTCTGTCCGCAGCAGGGGTTTGCGGAGCCAATGCCGCCGCCCTTTGCAGTGCACGAGGCAACCGTGAAAGCCGCCTTGGCGCGTGAAGCCGAACTGGGCTATTACGTGCCCTCGGGCCGCTATTGGCAAGAGCTGGACCGCTTTGATATAAGTGCCTTAAACGCGCTTGATAAAATCTGGCTTTCAGCAGTGCGTCCCGATGCGGTTGCTGCCGCCGAATAAAACCATCAGCATTTAGGATTTCTTTACCGGGGAGCCCCCGGCAAAATGATTGGCGTTTTGATAGTCGCAGGGCGTATCCTGCATTTGAAGGTGCAACCCTTCGCCGTCAAACGGATGCGCGCGCGCCAGTGCTTCGTCAACTTCAATTCCTAGACCCGGTGCCTGCGGCGCCCCGACAAAGCCGTTTGCCACCTCAATACTGCCTTTGATTAAATCGTTGTGAAACGGTGTTTCGATGGTTTCGATAATCAAAAGATTGGGAATTGAGGTCGCAAGATGGATGTTTGCCGCCCATTCAATCGGTCCGGCGTAAAGATGCGGCGCCATCTGCGCATTGAACACTTCTGCGATTGCGGCAAGTTTTTTCATTTCCCAGATCCCACCGGCGCGGCCCAGTGCGGGTTGCAGGATCGCTGCGCCGCCGGTTTGCAGCAGCGCGGCAAATTCTGCCTTGGTGGTCATCCGCTCGCCGGTGGCAATCGGTATGCGCACCGCATCGGCAACTTTTTTAAACTCAAGCAGATTATCTGGCGGGATCGGTTCTTCGAACCACAGCGGGCTGTAGGGCTCAAGCGCTTGGCCAAGCCGAATGGCGCCGGCAGTGGAAAACTGACCATGGGTGCCAAACAAAAGATCAGCGCGGCTTCCAACCGCGTCGCGGATGGCTTTGCAGAACGCAACCGAGAGCTCTATATCGCGCATTGCCGGCATATGTCCGCCACGCATCGTATAGGGGCCGGCAGGATCAAATTTCACCGCCGTATAGCCGCGCTCCACCAATTCCAACGCACTTTCGGCCGCCATATTCGGCGAGCTCCAGAATCCGTCCAGATCATGGTGTGCAAGCGGATAAAGGTAACTGTAGGCGCGGATACGCTCGTTCATAACGCCGCCCAGCAGCGCCCAGACCGGCCGCTCGCGGTGTTTGCCCAAAATATCCCAGCAGGCAATTTCAAGTCCTGAAAACGCGCCCATCACGGTTAAATCCGGCCGCTGGGTAAAGCCCGAAGAATAGACCCTCCGAAAGAGCCGTTCAATGTTTTCCGGATTTTCATCCAGAAAATAACGCTCGAATACATCCCGAATGACGGGCTCCATAGCCTTTGGGCCGATGCTTGAGGCGTAGCATTCACCCCAGCCAACTATCCCGGTATCGGTGGTCAGCTTGACCAAAATCCAATAGCGCCCGCCCCATCCCGGCGCAGGGGGCGCGGTGATGATGATATCAAGATCTTGCAGTTTCATAGCGGGCCTTTTTTAATCAAATACAATCACATTCCTGCGCGCCGCACCAGTTTTTGTATCTTCAATGGCTTCGTTGATTTGATCCAGCTGCCACCGGCCTGAAATCAGCTCGTCTAATTTAAGCCGCCCCTGCTGATAAAGGTCAACCATCCAGGGAATATCGCGCTTGATCACCACGTTGCCCATTTTTGATCCCACCATGCCTTGGTTCACGGCTGACATCATCACCGGCTCATAGGTTGAGCTTTCTCCAGATTTTGGCATGCCGACCATGACGACTTTGCCGCCATAGGCCAAATAGCGCGGTGCACTGTCATAAACTGCGCTTACACCTACGGTGACAAACACCGCATCAGCGCCGCGTCCCATGGCCTTTTTAGCGGTGCGCCAGGGTTTTCCCTCGCTTGCTAGAACTGTATCCGTCGCCCCGAACTCGCGCGCGATTTCCAACTTATCTTCGGTCATATCCACAGCCACAATGCGCCGCGCGCCAGCGATGCGCGCGCCTTGGATCGCATTAAGACCCACGCCGCCGCAACCGATCACAACCGCGTCCTGACCCGCGCGAATCTCGGCGGCATTGACCACGGCGCCGATGCCGGTAATCACACCGCAGGCCAGCAGGGAAGCCGCGTCAAATTGCAGATCAGCGGTGAATTTCACCACCTGGCTTTGTTCAACAACAACCTTTTCCGCAAAAGCGCCGCAGGCCATCCCCTGATGTAGGATCCCGCCTTCTGCGGTTGTTAAGGGGCCGTGATCGCCGTTGTAGCTGGTTTCGCAAATGGTTGGCGATCCTGCTGCACAGGTGGGGCATTCACCGCAGGCGCGGATCAAAGTCACAACCACCCGATCCCCGATGGCCAGACCGCTGACAGATGCGCCGATGCCGGTGACTGTGCCGGCCGCCTCATGGCCGTAAACTGCGGGCAAGGTGCCGCCCCAGGCGCCCGCAGCATATGCAATGTCTGAATGACACACTGCTACCGCTCCAAGCGACACTTCGACTTCGCTGCCATTGGGTGCGCGCAGATCAACGGTTTCAATACGCAGCGGTTCGTCAAAGCTGTGGCATACAGCGGCTTGGATCTGGGACATGGGCCTCTCCTTGGGTTTTTGACCAGTTTGTCCAGCTTTATCTGCAACGCAAGTCTGAAAACGTCATTGTGGCGTCGATGACGTCGGGTTTTCTAAAAGGTTTCGCAAACGCATAAAGATGATCAGGCAAGCAACCACCATCAATGCAGCCAGCAAAAAAGGTGCGCCAGGGAAATAGACCGGCATGCTGGGCCTTGAAAACAGCGATAAAAGGCTGGTCATCACCAGCGGCGTCACAATCATCGCCACCGCATGAAGGCTGCTGAGCACACCTTGTAAGGCCCCTTGCATATCATCCGATATTCTGCGCGAAATGATGGCCTGCAGGGCCGGCTGACTGAGAACGCCAAGCGACGCAATCGGGGTCATTGCCATCAGCATCATCCCGTTGCTGACAAAAGCGATAAAGCTCATGGCAAAGATTTCAAACCCAAACCCCAAGATGACAGTGTTGCGTTCGCTCAAATAGGTTATTGCAGGACGCACTAGAACGCCTTGGACGATGGCAAAGCAAAGACCGTATATGGTCAGCGAAATGCCAATCATGCGCGGCGACCAATCAAACCGCTCGGCGGTAAAAAACGGCCATACAGATGGATAAACCGCTGTGCCAATTGCGTAAATCAAAAGCACAATCAACAGCGCCTTTAAGCCGGAAAAAGATCCAATTGTTTTGATCGCGCCCAATGGGTTTGCTTTTTGCCAGCTAAATTTGCGGCGCATCTGATCAGTGACGGTTTCAGGCAGCACAAGAAATCCGATCAGTGCATTGAGGGCCGCCAATGCAGCAGCGACATAAAATGGCGCCCGGTGCCCTAATTCGCCCAGCAAGCCGCCAAGGACTGGCCCAAGGACAAATCCAACCCCAAAGCCCGCACCGATCAAGCCGAACCGTGCGGCTTTTTCCTCGGGTTTGGAAATATCGGCCATATAGGCTGCTGCGGTGGCATTGGTGGCAGCGGTGATGCCGCCGATCACTCTGCCGATCAGCAAAAGCCAAATACTTTGTGCCAGCGCCATCACCAGATAATAGCCGACCATAACTGTCAAAGACAAAAGCAAAACAGGTTTGCGGCCGGATTGATCCGATAATGTCCCAAGAATTGGGCTAAAAATGAACTGCATAATGGCAAATAAAGACGACAGCACGCCGCCCCATACGGCAGCCTCGGCAATAGAGGTGTTGGGCAACACATCAAGCAAGAGATCCGGCAGCACCGGAATAATCAATCCAATGCCCATCGCGTCGATGACCACAGTCATTACGATAAAAAATACAGTTGATTTTCGAACCCTAGCGGGTTTTTTTTGACTGCTTGTCATGCGAGAGTGCCTTTGCCGTCCTGTTATTCACACTGACCAACGGAACGGAAAAATTCGGTCAAAACCCTGGCATATTCGGCAGGCTGCTCAACGCAGGGAAGATGCCCGGCTTCGCGGATAAGATGAAATTGTGATCCGGGAATTAAGTCAGTTGTTTCGCGCACCAAGTCAGGCGGCGTTGATCCGTCTTCTGCCCCTGCGATACCCAGTGCCGGGAGCCGCAAGCCAGAAGTTGAGGTGAAAAAGTCGGTGCCGGAAATTGCGGCGCTACAACCAAGATAGCCTGCTGCCGGTTGCCGCGCCAACATGTTGCGCCAGAGCTGCAAATCGCTGCTTGATTGGAACTTTTTGCTAAACCAGCGTTCTAGAGTGCTGTCTGCCAGAGCGTCAATTCCGCCGGCTCTCACCGCTGCGATACGCTCATCCCACATCGAGGACTGGCCAATTTTCGCCGCTGTGTTGGACAGAACAACAGCGCGCACGATATCTAGACGCTTCACCGCCAGACCTTGGGCAATCATACCGCCGATGGACAGGCCGACAAAGATACAGTCCCTGACCTTGAGATAATCCAGCAGGGCTTCTGTGTCGCGCACCAAACTGCCCATAGAGTAGGGCGCCGCCGGGCATTCAGAAAGTCCATGCCCGCGTTTGTCAAAGCGAATTATCCGCAGCGATTTTGGCAAGAGCGGCAAGATCGGGTCCCACAGCCGCATATCTGTGCCGAGCGAATTGGCAAACACAACGGGTTGGCCGCTGGGGGCGCCATCAATGCGATAGTGCAGTTTGATATGTCCCAAGTCAGCGTAAAACAAAGCCGTGTCCCTTTCGGGTTTAAAGGCCGCCTTTCAAAGCCGGCACCACAATTTTTCAAACCGCCTGCTGACACATGCGCGCGCCTTTGGCAATGAGTGTAGGTGATTTGCCGCAGATTTTGGCAACATTATGCTTGGTCTGATTAGTCCTTGGTTTGCAGGGCCCGGGCAAACATCTCGGCCTCAACATTTCCGCCCGAAGCGACTGCAATGACGGTGTCGGAGGCGATGCTGCCACCATGAAAAAGCGCCGCAGCCAAAGCCACTGCGCCGCCGGGTTCGATGACAATTTTCAACCGCTCAAACGCCATCGCCATTGCCCGCAAGACTTCGTCTTCGCTGACCACCAGGCCAGCGCCGCAGTGCTTTTGAAGGATTGGGAAAGTAATCTCGCCCGGTGTTGGGGTCACGATCGCATCACAAATGCTACCGGTTTTTGTGTCATTGGAAACGCGGGTACCCGCTGCCAGTGATCGGGCAGCATCGTCAAAGCCTTCGGGTTCGACCGTCCGAACGGTCATGTCGGGGGCGTGTTTTGATAAAGCCACCGCAATACCGCTAGAGAGCCCGCCGCCGCCGCAACACACAAGCACTTCGGCGGCCCCAACGTCGAGATCACGCGATTGTTGAGCGATCTCAAGCCCGGTGGTACCTTGTCCGGCAATAACTTGTGGCTCGTCATATGGTTTGATCAATCTTAGCCCGCGTTCAGTGGCCAGAACCTCGGCGATGTCCTCACGGCTTTCATTCGCGCGGTCATAAAGCACAACTTCAGCGCCATAAGCGCGGGTGTTGGCTAATTTTATCTCTGGGGCGTCGCTTGGCATTACAATGACGGCCGGCGCATTGTGCTGCTGCGCGGCCAGTGCAATCCCTTGCGCATGGTTGCCTGAGGAAAAAGCCATAATGCCTTTCTCGCGCACCTCATCCGGCAGAGCGGATATTGCGGCGAACGCGCCGCGGTATTTAAAGCTGCCGGTATGTTGCAGGCACTCAGCTTTGACATAAAGCCGCCGGCCTGCAATCTCATCCAGAAAAGGAGAATGAAGCAAAGGAGTTCTGCGGGCTTTCCCGAGCAGCCGAATGGCCGCGGCGTGGATCATTTCTAAATTCATTATTTCACAACCTTTATCCAACGGCGCAATGCCTCAAGCGCTTCTGGTTCGTCCAGAAACGGGATATGACCACGGTCTGGAACTTCAGTCTTTATCATATCTGGATGTTTTTCAAACATTTTTTGTACGGTCTCTGTGGAAAGAAGGTCTGAATTGGCTCCGCGGATCACGCAGAGCGGCAATCCGTCAAGCGCATCAAACAATGGCCATAAATCAGGTGAGGGCTGTGTAAAGCTATGGCGCACCGCTTCGCGTAATTGCGGATCATACCGAAGGTGCAACCCTTCAGCGGTTTGCTCAAACAGGTTTTTCACGTCTTGCAGCCATCGCTCATGGGGCACATTATCAAAGCCAACCATCTGCCCTTCTCGGGCAACTGCAGCGTCTTCCCAAGTGCGTTCGGTTGGTGGGACGCCAAGATAATCGAAAATTGCGCCCAATCCATCTGAGGTCAATTCAGGCCCAACATCATTCAAGGCCACCCCAAGCAGGTGTGATTTTGCCGTAGCGGCCAAAAACATTGCGATCATACCGCCGCGCGATGTACCCAAAACAGCGCAGCGCTCTATGCCCAGATGATCCAGCAATTCCAGCGCATCCTTGGCTTCGCGCGGCACGCTATAGGTAGAGATATCTTCTGCCCAGTCCGAGCGTCCCCGGCCGCGGTAGTCGAGCATAATTACCCGATGATCAGACAAATGCGGGGCGACGAAACAAAAATCATCACTGCATCGGGTCAGCCCCGCAAGGCAGAGGATCGGCAGGCCGCTGCCGGTATCGCTATAATAAAGCGACAGCCCGTCGGATGTTGTGAAATTGCTCATGTTGCCTCAGCCAATTTTGGAATATCGGTTAAATCCTGCATCTGGTGCTGTGCTGTCCACGGCAACCGGTCAACGGGATCACGGGCGCGGTTGACCCATACCGCTCTAAAGCCGTAACCGCTTGCGGCCGCTGCGTCCCAACCATTGGATGAGACAAAAAGCACCTGATCCTTGGTGCAGCCGAAATATGCGCCCACCAGATCATACACCCGTCTGTCGGGTTTAAACACGCCAACGCTTTGCACTGATAAAACCGCATCTAAGCTTTCGTTTAGCCCAGCAGAGCGCACAGCGCCGTCCAGCATATCCGGTGAACCATTGGATAAAATCGCGGTTGCAAAACCTTTGGCTTTAAGCACGGCAAGCATTTCAGGGACCTCATCATAGGCTTGTAATTCCCAGTAAAGGCTCAAAAGCTTCTCGCGCAATTCAGCGTCCTTTTGAAGCCCAAGGGCATCAAGCGCAAAATCAAGACCATTTTGGGTCACAGTCCAGAAATCTGTATGCTCGTCAGTGATCGCCCTCAGCCATGTATATTGCAGCTGTTTGGCACGCCAAATTTCGGCCAGTTTGGGCCATTGGGTTGCAAACTCACTGTGGCCTGGCTCCTCTGCCACAAGGCGGGCAGCGGCAGCCACATCAAAAAGGGTTCCATAAGCATCAAAAACGCAAGTTGTTATAGCCATCTTTCGATCCTTTTGGTGCAATCTGCCATGGAGAAAGCCCATGGAAAAGAAAAATTTACTATTTTTTCACTAAGATGTTTTGGAATTTGTAGGTCTCGGTAAATCCCCGAGCAGCTCAGAGATGTTGGAGTGAGACGATATTTCCGGGCGGCCGTACTTATTTGGGTGGGCTGTCATATGCTGCCTTGCTCTGACGGACATGGGATGTCATGCACGTAGTGGATACTCTAACGTTCCGAGGGAACAGATGATACAGCCAAGATTTATGCAAGCTTTGCCCATTTGGGCACGGATTGGGATGTTGTCCTTTGGCGGCCCGGCTGCGCAAATCGCTTTGATGCACCGCGTTATTGTGGATGAACAAAAATGGATGCGAGAGCGCGAATATCTCAACGCGCTGGCGTTTTGTATGCTTCTGCCTGGCCCTGAAGCGATGCAACTGGCCACTTATTCGGGGTGGCGGCTACATGGCATTCGCGGTGGCTTAGCGGCCGGTTTGCTTTTCGTGCTGCCCGGGGCCTTGGTCATTTTGGCGCTGGGTGCGATTTATCTGCTTTATGGCGATGTGCCTTGGTTGCAAGCGCTGTTTTTGGGCATCAAGGCGGCGGTTCTGGTGATTGTTCTTGAAGCCTTGCTACGGGTGGCAAAGCGCAGCCTGACCCAAACGCGTCACTGGCTGATTGCCGGACTTTCGTTTTTTAGTTTGTTTTGCCTAAGCCTGCCGTTTCCATTGGTCATTCTTGCGGCCGGTCTTTATGGGTTTTTGTTTGCCGGCTTAGCGCACAGCCCGAACTTAGATGCCAAAGTTGATGTCTCGCCCTTGCGCAGTCTGGCCACCATCCTGACCTGGCTTGTGATTTGGTGGGCGCCGATCTTGGTGGTTGCACATTTTGCCGAAAGTGGGGTTTTGGCAGAGATCGGCATCTTTTTTTCAAAACTGGCAACCGTGACCTTTGGCGGGGCTTATGCGGTGCTTGCCTATATGGCGCAGGATGCGGTGGAGGCAAAGCAATGGCTGAGCGCCACAGAAATGATGGATGGTCTTGGATTGGCGGAAACAACCCCCGGACCGTTGATTTTGGTGACCGAGTTCGTTGGCTTTCTGGCCGGTGCACGGGCCAGTGGCGGGCTTGATTTGGGGGCCGGGCTTTTGGCTGCAGGCATGACGCTTTGGGCGACCTTTGCACCCTGCTTTTTGTGGGTTTTTACCGGCGCGCCCTATATTGAATGGATTGCATCCAAACGCCGCCTGAGCGCGGCTCTTGCAGCCATATCGGCCGCTGTGGTCGGGGTGATCTTAAACCTGTCGATCTGGTTTGCACTTCATGTTCTATTTGCCGATGTGCAAAGGCTTGGGCTCGGACCGGTGGCCGTTTGGTGGCCCGACCTGGGCACGCTTGATGTTTGGGCATTGGCGCTTGCGGGGATCGCAGCCGTTTTGCTGCTTGTGATGAAAAGAAGCGTTTTATTGACGCTTGGCCTGTGTTCAGTTTTGGGGATGGCGTCTAGTTTTGCTTTTATGCCATTTGGCTAGATTTACCCGGTTTTAACAGCTGGTTTGTGCACCACCGCGATACCGCCGAAATACCGACGTAAAACAGATGTGGCATTTTGGCAGTTTACGGGGCCAGTAAAACCGCCCCGCTACGGCCGCCGCGCTCGATCTGTTCATGGGCTTTAATGCAGTCCTGAAGTGGATAAATCTCATGCACTGCCGGATTAAATGCCCCATCAGCAAAGGCATCATGCAGTTTGTTGATCGCATTTGCACGCTGCGAGGGCTCAAGAATATAGACCAGAACGATATCCACAGTGATGGCTTTGAACAAATACGGCCCAAAGGGAAAAACCGGGTTCATTTCAAGCGCCGATCCATAGGCGGCAATGGTGCCGGATGGCCGCATAACGCGCCCCAATAGCTCAGCATTTGGGCCGAATTCCACCTCGACCGCGCGGTCTATGCCATTGGGACTAATAGCAGAAATCTGTTTTGCTAAGTCTGGTGCGCGGTAATCAAGCACATGATCCGCGCCTGCTTCTTTAACACGATCAAAGCCGCCCGGGGATGCGGTTGCAATCACACGCGCGCCGCCCCATTTTGCCAATTGGATCGCATTATGCGCCACCGAGCCCGCGCCGCCCGAGATTAAAACGGTCTGGTCTTTGACATCACCCCCGCCAAAAACGCAGTGCGCTGCAGTTAGTCCCGGGATGCCCAATGTTGCGCCGCTTTCAAATCCCATGGCGCTTGGCATTTCAACGGCTTGATGCGCCGGCAAGGCAATATATTCGGCTGCAGTGCCCAAAGCCCGCCCCCATTGCCCGTTCCAAATCCAAACCCGCTCACCCATGCGTTTTTGATCCACCCCCGCACCAACAGCTTCAATGATACCAGACCCGTCGGAATGTGGAATAACCATATCATAAGAAGGCTTGGTGACGCCGGGCCGGATACCAGCACGTGATTTCACGTCAGAGGGATTGGCGCCTGAAAATTTAATTTTGACCAAAACTTCGCCATCTTGAGGCAAAGGTGTTGAACATTCTTCGAAAGTTAGGACCTGGCTCGCGGGACCAAACCGGCGATAAACAATTGCACGCATATTAACCTGTTGATTTTCTTATGTTGATTTCTTACGCAATCGGATGATTACATCGACTGAGCTAATTTCAGCGCCCGCTGGAGCCAGCGGAAGTTCTTTGATTTTTAGCTGATCTGCCGGTGCATCAGTGAGCTTGCCTTCATCTTCCCAGTAAAAATGCGGGTGATCGTGTGTGTTTGTATCAAAATAGCTTTTCGATCCATCTACGGTCACTTCTTGCATCAAACCGCTGTCACAGAACACGCGCAAAGTGTTGTACACGGTGGCCAAAGAGACTTTGTTGCCCAAGTGCTGGACATTTTCAAAAAGGCTTTCGGCCGTCACATGACGATGGTGTCCGTCCCCAATAAGCGCTTCTGCAAGTGCCAACCTTTGGCGGGTTGGACGCAGATTGGCTTTCGAGAGCCAGCGGCTTGCTTTTAGGATTGAGGCTGAAGTCATGGCTTTTCCTGATAATAACAATTGTAGTTTACCGCCAATTAGGAAGGAATTTCAATGTTTTTTATAGCTTCTAGACGCAACGATCCTCGGCGAGGCTTGCATGCCTGTTGGCCTCAATGATAGAGAAAGCGGAATTGAATGTTGCTTGTGTTGAAGGAGAGTGCCTGAATGGCCAATTTTCCCACCAGTTTTGATAAAGAAGACCTGCTGAAATGCGCAAGAGGGGAATTATTTGGCCCCGGCAATGCCCAGCTTCCAGAACCCCCGATGTTGATGATGGATCGCATCACAGAAATTAGCCAGGATGGCGGGGACCATGGGAAAGGCCATGTCATTGCCGAGTTTGATCTAACTCCCGATCTTTGGTTTTTTGATTGCCATTTTCCCGGCAATCCAATTATGCCGGGGTGCTTGGGCCTAGATGGGCTATGGCAGTTGACCGGCTTTAATCTGGGTTGGCGGGGCTGGCAGGGCCGTGGATATGCATTGGGCGTCGGCGAAGTAAAACTGACGGGTATGGTCCGACCGGACCGAAAGATGTTAAAGTATTTTGTTAATTTTTCCAAAGCTATTCAAACCCGTCGGTTGACCATGGGTGTAGCGGATGGCCGGGTTGAGGCCGATGGTGAAACCATTTATCAAGTCAAAGACATGAAGGTTGCTTTGTCGGAAAGCTAAGTCAGACCTTTATACATTTTAAGGAGTGCGCCAATGCGCCGAGTGGTCGTCACAGGACTAGGGGTCGTTTCCTCTATAGGAAATAATGCAACAGAAGTGCTTGCCAGTCTCAGGGCAGGAAAGTCTGGCATTACTGCCAATGCAGACATGCAAGAGCATGGCTTTCGCAGTCAGGTTGCAGGGTCGGTTGATTTGGATATTCGTGAACATGTTGACAAGCGGGTCTTACGGTTCATGGGGCCGGGCGCAGCTTATGCCTTTCTGTCAATGGAGCAAGCAATTGCCGATGCTGGTTTGGAGGAAAGTGATATTTCAAATCCCCGCACTGGGTTGGTCGCCGGTTCTGGCGGGCCATCAACAAGTGCGATGCTGGCCGCGCATCAAGTTGTTTTGAAATCGGGCGCTCCAAAACGCATTGGACCTTTCGCAGTGCCGAAGTGTATGTCCTCGACGATTTCGGCAAATCTTTCTACGGCCTACAAAATCAAAGGGATTAATTACTCGATTACCTCAGCCTGCTCTACCTCGCTGCATTGTATAGGAAATGCTGCAGAGCAAATCATGTTAGGCAAGCAAGATGTGATGTTTGCAGGTGGCGGAGAAGAATTGGACTGGACCCTGTCCTGTTTGTTCGATGCGATGGGTGCAATGTCGAGTAAATATAATGATACGCCCGAGCGCGCCTCGCGGGCGTTTGACAGAGACCGTGATGGATTTGTGATTTCCGGCGGGGGCGGCATCGTTGTGCTTGAAGACCTTGAGCATGCGAAAGCCCGCGGCGCTAAAATCTATGCAGAAGTGACCGGATATGGTGCAACCTCGGATGGCCATGATATGGTTTCCCCTTCTGGTGAAGGCGGTGAACGCGCGATGCGCGCGGCATTGAGCAGTCTGCAAGATGGACGTCAAGTTGGCTATATTAATGCCCACGGCACATCGACCCCGGTTGGAGATGTAGGCGAGATAGAGGCAGTTCGACGCGTATTTGGTGAGGGCAGTACTCCATTGGTAAGCTCTACAAAGTCGATGACTGGTCATAGTCAGGGGGCAACCGGAGCACAGGAGGCGATTTATTGCCTTTTGATGCTTGAACATAATTTCATTGCACCCTCGATCAATGTTGAAAATTTGGACCCTGCATTGAAGCCTTCTGAAATTGCGACCACATTGGTTGAGGACGCCAATCTAGATACGGTTATGACAAATAGTTTTGGCTTTGGTGGCACCAATGGATCAATGCTACTGTCAAAATGCCGAGGGTAACCAGAGGAACATAAGACTATGACCGGACAGTTAGCAGGCAAACGCGGTTTGATTATGGGGGTGGCCAACGAGCGTTCAATCGCTTGGGGAATTGCCAAATCCATGCATGAATCAGGCGCTGAGTTGGCATTTACCTACCAAGGCGAAGCCTTTGGCAAAAGGCTTGCACCACTGGCCGCGTCAGTTGGGTCAGATTTCATGGTAGATGTCGATGTAACAGACGATGCTTCTTTGCAGGTTGCTTTTGACCAACTGGCCAGCCGCTGGCCCACAATTGATTTTTTGGTGCATGCCATAGCCTATTCGGACAAAAATGAATTGACCGGCCGGTTCATTAACACAAGTCGGGAAAACTTTAAAAACTCTCTCGACATATCAGCCTATTCCTTTGTCGAAGTTGCACGGCGCGCCTATCCGCTGATGCAGGAAAACGGTGGCACTCTGCTTACGCTAAGCTATCAGGGTTCAAACCGGGTGACGCCGTTTTATAACGTTATGGGCGTGGCCAAAGCGGCCCTAGAAGCAGCCACTAGATATCTCGCCAATGACTTGGGTCAAGACGGTATTCGGGTCAATGCAATCTCTCCTGGTCCAATGAAAACATTAGCCGGTGCCGCGATTGGTGGCGCGCGCAAGACCTATAAGTTCACCGACCAAAATGCGCCTTTGGGTTCAAACGCAACGCTAGAGGCGGTCGGCGGGACGGCCGTTTATCTTGCGTCAGAAGCAGGTGCATTTACAACTGGTGAAATCATACGGGTCGACGGTGGGGTTCATATTTTGGGAATGCCACAAGCAGGCAATCTTTAAAGCACGACATTCTGCGCAGCTTCAAAACCACTGACCAGGTTCAATCAAGCCCAAGTCAAGCAGTTGGCTAGAATGCCACTTGAAGTGTGTTGAATGCTCCCATGACAGATCTTTAATCTCTGATTTAGAGTCTGGGTTGCTCATCAAAGCTTTGGCTGCGCGAAACGAAACAATCGCAGCGGTTAGATTATTGTGCCAGGAGCAAGCATAGGTATTATATTCTTGATTATCAAAGGTGTAATTTTTGGATATGTTGATCCCCTTATTGGCTTTGAAAATTGAAATTCGATCAATTTTTCTTTTCTCATAGGGAGCGTATTCCTCAAAGCGCCAGCGCAGTCCTCCGAAAAAATCTAGCTGGCGATTCATAGCGCGATGGGTCTGCGGGTCAGAACGCGCCATCGCAAAATAACCCGCCTCGTCAAGGTATGCATTTTCTGTTAAAGTAGCTTCCGCTGGGTTTGTGAAGTCTTTCGTGTAGATATCCACAACAAAAGTGAGCATGGCCTCTCGACGTTCTTCGCTATGAAAATTCAATAATTCCGCTACCGAGCGGGTTTCGCAAAATGGGAAGAAAAGGTATTCTGCGTTATAACAAAAGTTAACTTATTGGCCTGACGCTAAAATATTGATTTTATTTATTATAGCGCTCACTTCTGATGAATTAAATAGGTCAACATAGACTGAAACTAACTTGTTTTTAATCTCTGACGGCAGTGTGGGCATAGCCTTGGTGAAAATGATGATTTCAACGAAACCTAATTTTGAATGGTGTAAAATAGTTGAAGCAAGCTCTACTTCGTCCTCAGCAAAAATCAGGGCAATTGGACCTTTCTGAAGGTGATTTTTTGCTGATTTGAAAAAATCATCAAGGCTTTCATAATCCATAAATACACACTCATATTGGGGTTCGCGCAATCAAAATTAAAAAACAACTTATTGCAAGTTTCTTCGAATCTAGTGTATCGGGCATTAAATTTCACCAAACTGGACCGTTTTGCATGAGCACGTCAAAAAAAGTATTTGTGAAGACATATGGCTGTCAAATGAATGTTTATGATAGCGAACGCATGGTCGAAGCGCTGGGCAGCAAGGGGTATGAACAAACCACGAAGCCTGAAGATGCAGATATGATTTTGCTGAACACCTGCCATATTCGCGAAAAAGCTGCAGAAAAGGTATATTCAGAACTGGGCCGGTTCAAAGAGCTCAAAGCCGAAAAACCTAATCTAAAAATCGGTGTCGCCGGATGTGTTGCTCAGGCCGAAGGTGAAGAAATAATGCGCCGCCAGCCAATGGTTGATTTGGTAGTAGGTCCCCAAAGTTATCACCGCTTACCTGAGCTTGAGGCAAAACTGGAAAATGGCGGTAAATCAATCGAGACAGATTTCCCCGAAGAAGATAAATTCGCAATTCTCAAAGATCGACCAAAAGGCAAACGAGCACCGAGTGCTTTTTTGACGGTTCAAGAGGGCTGTGATAAATTTTGTGCTTTTTGTGTAGTGCCATATACTCGGGGCGCCGAAGTTTCGCGGCCGGCTGAGCAGATTTTATCTGAAGCAAGAGGATTGGTCGATCGGGGTGTGCGAGAGATCACCTTGTTAGGGCAAAACGTGAATGCCTACCATGGTATTGGTGCAAAGGGTGCAGAATGGTCATTGGCTCGTCTGATCTGGGCTCTAAATGAGATCGATGGCTTGCAGCGCATACGTTTTACCACCAGCCACCCCAATGACATGGCTGATGATTTAATCGAGGCACATGCAACTTGCACCAAGTTGATGCCGTATTTGCATCTTCCAGTGCAATCAGGGTCAAACAAGATTTTGAAACGTATGAACCGCTCACATACAGCCGAAAGTTATCTCAAACTTATTGAAAAAATCCGTGAAGCGAGACCAGATATTTTACTTTCGGGTGATTTTATAGTGGGTTTTCCGGAAGAAACAGAGGAAGATTTTGAAGATACGATGGATTTGATCAAAGAAGTTAAATATGGTCAGGCCTTTTCGTTTAAATATTCAACCCGCCCGGGGACGCCCGCCGCTGAGCGCAAACAAGTTCCAGAGAGTTTAAAAACAGAAAGATTACATCGACTGCAAGCTTTGATTGCGAAGCAGCAGAGTGAAATACAGGATCAGATGGTAGGACGCACTGTCAGTGTGCTCTTTGAAAAAAAAGGTCGCTTTGATGGTCAAATGGTCGGTAAGTCAGAATATTTGCATGCTGTCCATGTTACATCAGATGACGTCGCAATTGGCTCTTTGGAGCCAGTACGAATCACCAAAAGTAAAGTGAACTCGTTAACTGGAGAGGTCATTTGATCCGAGAGATGATTTTATCCTCACAGTAGGCCAATTGTTTTTTGTCAAAAATTTCTACGAAATTCGATTTTGAGCCGTTCTGTTGCCATTATAGCCGCAATGTAGATAGGCTAATTAGGAATTTACAAAAGTCTTGAAATTAGTTATTTAAGATATAACTTTAATACAATAGTATATAGAAATTATTTCCAAATTAACATAGCTTGATGTTCTGCGATGCATTTTTTTAAATTTATGATTCTTATTTTTTGTGATACCCGAAGTGTTTTTAGTGGAATGCTTCTTTGGGCTATCACTTCTTCAAACGTTGCTTTGGCTCAGCAAAATTACGTACCAGGTATTTGGGTTGACCCTGATGGATGTCAGCACTGGGTTATGGACGATGGAGCAGAAGGTTACATGACGCCGCATGTGACCAGAGACGGCCGTCCAGTTTGTGAAAAAAGATCTTTATGTGCTGAATTGGCTGGCGATCAGCTTTTCAAAACTGATAGCGCGATATTAACATCGGCGTCCAAACGCCAGCTTAGAGATTTTTTTAAATCTGCTGAGAAATTTCAATTCGTTATCATTGGGCATACAGATAGCCGCACCTCAAAGCTTTACAATATGCAGTTGTCTAAATCGCGTGCAGCAGCTGTTGCATCAATTGGAAAATCTGTTGGGGCAAAGATTTTAGCGGTCCAAGCCTTTGGTGAAACACAACCAAAAATGTCTAATGCAACCGTTGCTGGCATGGCGCAAAATCGCCGCGTAGAAATTATTTGTGTGTCTTAGCATGAAATCAAATACTTACATTAGCAGGTTCTTTTTGCTACTCACTCTTTGTTTTTTGATTGGCTGCGCAAGTGGAGAATTAGAGTCTTTTGGCTCAGCAAATAAGGATAAAAGTAAAGACGGTATGTTTGGTAAAAAAGACTTAAAAGACCTAAAGGCTGGTATCTGGATTGACCCAAATGGCTGTCAGCATTGGATCATCGACGATGGCGTGGAGGGGTATTTGTCACAGCGGTTATTGCGAAATGGAAAACCGCTTTGTTTGGATGATTTTACCCCAAATTTAGCAACTGGGGGGTTTAAAGACGGCGAGGCCTTTATAGGAGACTTACTTTAGGAAAAAGTCCGGTTTGCAAGATGGTTACTTTTCGGTCTGCTTTTGAGTTTTCTTTTTAATATTTTTGACCATAAGCTTGCATTTTTGGCGGATGCTTGACACCATAGGTGTAATTACAAGCAGGAGCAGCATGTGGCGCTAAGTTCGCTAAACCACCCCATCGAAAGTGACACCCCTTCGCAAGAATTGATTGATTTTCCCGACAATCGTTTAATGATTGATCTTTGCGGTGAGTTTGATCGCAACCTAGCCAAGATTGAAAGTAAACTTTCAGTACAGCTTATACGTCGCGGCAACCAAGTCGCAGTGATTGGCGCCGAGGAAGACCGCCAAGACGCGGTGTCCGTTTTGCAACGGCTTTATCAACGTCTTGAAATGGGGCGTCCCGTAGAGTTAGTGGATGTCGACCGCGAACTGCGGATGGGATCAGCATCAGAAAATTCAAAGGCAATTGAAAAAAGACGAACGGATATGTCCTCATCTGACCGAGTTGAAATTAAAACACGCAAAAAGTCTGTTGAGCCGCGCACAGATGCACAAAAAGCCTATGTTCGCGCAATGCTGTCGCATGAGCTTGCCTTTGGGATTGGCCCTGCGGGGACCGGGAAAACCTACTTGGCCGTTGCTGTTGCCGTATCTAAGTTTATTGCAGGAGAGGTGGACCGGATTGTTCTAAGCCGGCCTGCGGTAGAAGCGGGTGAGAAGCTGGGCTATTTGCCGGGCGATATGAAAGATAAAGTCGATCCCTATATGCAGCCGCTTTATGATGCGTTAAATGATTTCTTGCCCGGTAAGCAATTGGCAAAGCTCATTGAAGAAAAACGTATTGAAATTGCGCCTTTGGCATTTATGCGCGGGCGTACTTTGTCGCACGCCTTTGTGGTCTTAGATGAAGCCCAGAATACAACCTCAATGCAGATGAAAATGTTTCTGACAAGATTGGGTGAAGGCTCGCGGATGGTCATTACAGGGGATAGAACGCAAATAGATTTACCACGCGGCGTGAATTCTGGTTTGATTGACGCAGAACGTTTTTTGAAGCATCTGCCGAAAATCAGTTTTAATTATTTCACGTCAAAGGATGTGGTAAGGCATCCTCTGGTAGCCGCGATAATCGATGCCTATGATAGGGGATCAGATTGATAGGTATCATTTTAAGATTAGGCATTTTAGGTGTGCGGACAAAATGCCGGTTGAGATAGTAATCGAAGACAAAAGATGGGCTGATGTTGCATTTGAGCAGCTTTGTGATTGTGCTGTCGCGGCAGCACTGAGCACTTTTGATCTGGATCCATGCTTATTCTCGGTTGAAATATTGGCTTGCGACGACACGCGCATAGCCCTCCTTAACCGTGATTTTCGCGGCCAAGCTAAGCCGACCAATGTTTTAAGCTGGCCGTCAGCCGAGCGAGCGGCTTCAAAAGATGGTGATGCGCCAATATTACCTTGTGTAGAAAGAGATACAGAATTGGGCGATATCGCGATATCTTATGATACCTGTGTGCGTGAGGCTATCCAAGCTGGAAAGCCTTTGGCAGATCACCTGCTGCATCTTGTTGTTCACGCGACCTTGCATTTACTTGGATATGATCATCAGCGTGACCAAGATGCCACGTTAATGGAAAGAATTGAAGTTAAGACACTTGGCAAACTAGGGGTTGCTAACCCATATTGTGCGTAAGGGCGGACTGCGTCTTTATTTTGGACAGGATAAATGGACGACATAGACGGATCCTCTAGAGCAGCGCAGAGCGCGCAGCTCATTGGGCAAGACAGATCATTTTGGCGCCGAGCGATAGATCGGGTATTTGCCAAAAATCGTAATGTGCAAAACTCTGGTGCAGATGGCAGTCGAGCGCCTGCGCTAGAGCCAAATAATCAACGCGGCATGATCAATTTGCGTCGCTTGCAGGTCGAAGACGTTGCGATCCCCAAAGCGGAGATTGTTGCAGTGTCCGAAAGCATTTCCAAAGAAGAGTTGGTCAAGGTTTTCCGCGATAGCGGCTTGACCCGAATACCGGTTTATTCGGGAACATTAGATACCCCGGTTGGAATGGCGCATCTAAAAGATTTTGCCCTGAAATATGGGTTTCAGGATGACGCAGAGAGCTTTGAGTTGGCGCCCATGTTGCGCCCGCTTCTGTTTGTTCCTTTGTCTATGCCGATTGGTGTTCTGCTGGCCAAAATGCAAACTGAACGACGTCATATGGCTTTGGTCATTGACGAATACGGAGGCGTTGACGGCTTGGTGACAATCGAGGATTTGATCGAGCAGGTGGTTGGTGAGATTGAAGACGAACATGATTCTGACGAGGATACTTTTTGGATAATCGAAAAGGCTGATCAGTATTTAGTTTTGGCAAAAACACCGCTTGAGGATTTTTCTTCCTTTACCCAGATAGATTTTACACAAGGCAAAGACATTGATGCCGAGGAAGTGGAAACTTTAGGGGGCCTTGTCTTTATGCTGGCGGGCCGGGTTCCAGTACGGGGCGAGGTAATCCAACACCCGCAAGGCGCTGAGTTTGAAGTTGTTGACGCTGATCCGCGCCGGATTAAGCGATTACGCGTTAGATTGCACGGCATAACCAAGGCAGCAGAATAAGGCCGTGTCCGTGGTTCGAGTGTTCGCTGAAAATTACTCTTGGGGCGTACAATTTCTTTTGGGGTTGGTCATTTCGAGCGGGCATGCGCCGTTTTCTCTTTGGCCGGTTTCAGTAATTGGCGTATCCGTTTTTTTTTGGATTCTGCCGCGGCATAATTTTTCTTTAAAGAGATCTTTCAAAGGTGGCTGGTGGCTAGGCTTTGGTTATTTTTTGGGCACTTTGAATTGGCTTGTTGAACCCTTTTTGGTTGACATTGCAACGCATGGATGGATGGCGCCATTTGCTTTGCTGTTCATGTCCGGCAGTCTGGCTCTATTTTGGGGCGCTGGGATGTCCCTCGGGGGTCTCTTAGGGGGTAGGTTGGGGTACGCTATTGGTTTAGGCCTGTGCGAACTTGCGCGGGGATATCTGTTCACAGGCTTTCCATGGGGCCTTTTGGGCTATATTTGGGTCGAAACACCAATTGCTCAAATTGCCAGCTACTTTGGTGCTTACGGCCTTACGGTAGTTACTTTTGTGTTTTGTGCGCTTCTTTCACAGACCTTTTATGTTCGCCCCAAAATAATGGGTCTGGGGGCTCTTTTACTTTTGTTATTAGCCGTTTGGACTTTCCACAACACTGGAGATTCTAATCATTCCGCATCTGAAACTGCTACAGTTATTCGCTTGGTACAACCTAATGCCCCACAGGACAAAAAGTTCGACCCCAAATTTGCCATGAGTTATTTTCAAAAGATGCTGGAGTTTTCTCAACAGTCGCCAAAGCCAGATTTGATTATCTGGCCCGAGACCTCACTGCCGATAGCATTTAATTTTGCGGCGGATTTGATACGTCAGATCAAAGACTCCACTCAAGGTGTTCCTGTTCTGGTGGGCGCACTCCGGAGACAGGAAGATAAAATTTTCAACTCGCTTATTTTAATTGACGGAGAGGCGGGTGCCAAAGTGATTTATGACAAATATCATCTCGTTCCCTTCGGCGAGTATCTACCCTTTGAGAACTTTCTAGCCAAAATTGGCCTTGGATTCAGTTCTGATCTGTTCGGCACTGGCTTTCAAAATGGTTCTGGTCCCCAGGTGATGAACCTGCCCAATGTGGGAAAGATTTTTCCGTTGATATGTTATGAGGCCGTGTTTCCTCAGGATGTGTCAGCAATGCCGGAACGCGCAGATGTGATAATTCAGGTCACAAACGATGCTTGGTTTGGAAAGTTTTCGGGTCCATATCAGCATCTGGCACAAGCGCAAATGCGAAGTATAGAACAGGGGCTGCCAATGCTTCGGGTGGCCAATACTGGCATTTCCGGCTTAATTGATCCAGCCGGCCGCGTTGTTGAAAAATTGGAGTTGAATAAATCCGGGTATATTGATGTGGCATTGCCTGATGGTGAATTTTCCACGCTTTACAGCCGTTATGGAAACTGGACTATTCTTCTTCTTTTCATCGTTCTTAGCTTTGTCAATTTAATTTTGCGCATTAGGCATTGACGGCAGTAGTCCAGAAGCCTAGGTCGTTCAGACCGCATCACAACGGCTTCCTGACGTGATGCTTAATTAAAAATGGAGCATTTATATGACACGAGAAAGTTTTGTTTTCACTTCTGAATCCGTTTCAGAGGGCCACCCCGATAAAGTCTGCGATCGTATTTCTGATGCTGTTCTGGACGCGTTTTTAGCCGAAGAACCTGAGGCAAGAGTGGCCTGCGAAACCTTTGCAACGACCAACCGTGTGGTTATTGGTGGTGAGGTAGGATTATCTGACAAAGCCACACTGAGTAAATTTATGGGGCAAATTGATGATATTGCCCGTGCCTGCATTAAAGATATTGGTTATGAGCAAGAAAAATTTCATCATCAAACTGTAGAAGTTACAAACTTGCTGCATGAGCAATCCGCACATATTGCACAGGGGGTAAATGCTCGCGATAACAAAGACGAAGGGGCGGGTGATCAAGGCATCATGTTTGGTTACGCAACCCGCGAAACCTCCGAGTTAATGCCAGCACCGATTCAATATAGCCATGCTATCCTTCGCCGCTTAGCAGAAGTGCGCAAATCTGGTGCTGAACCGACAT
>CBFHXE010000032.1:0-26554 GCA_965659715.1 uncultured Paracoccaceae bacterium
CGAGCAGGGGCGCAAGAAGATCAATCAATACACCCGCTATGGCACGGTGCTGTTGGCCACTTTGCAGGCCTACGGTCTGGCTGCAAGTCTTGAAGCGGGGGATCTGGTGACAGACCCGGGTCTGTTCTTTCGGATGTCCTGCCTGATTACTCTGGTTGGTGGCACCATGTTCCTGATGTGGCTGGGCGAGCAAATTACAGCGCGCGGCATCGGCAACGGTATTTCGCTGATTATCTTTGTCGGCATTATCGCTGAAATTCCAGCGGCTTTGGCGCAGTTTTTCGCCTCGGGCCGGTCTGGCGCTATTAGCCCTGCAGTGATCGTGGGCGTGATTGTGATGGTCATAGCGACGATTGCCTTTGTGGTCTTTATGGAGCGCGCACTGCGCAAAATTGCGATCCAATATCCGCGCCGTCAAGTGGGTATGAAGGTGATGGAAGGTCAAAATTCGCACCTTCCGGTCAAGGTCAACCCATCAGGGGTTATTCCAGCCATTTTCGCGAGCTCGCTGCTGCTGCTGCCGACAACGATCAGCACCTTCTCAGGATCACAAACCGGACCGGTGATGTCGACGATCCTAGCCTATTTTGGGCCGGGCCAGCCGCTGTACCTTGCGTTCTTCACCGCGATGATCGTGTTCTTTGCGTATTTTTACACCTTTAATGTATCCTTCAAACCCGAAGAAGTTGCTGACAACCTGAAAAACCAAAACGGTTTTATCCCCGGTATTCGCCCCGGTAAGAAGACAGCAGAGCATCTTGAATATGTGGTCAACCGGGTGCTGGTTTTGGGCTCAGGCTATCTGGCGGCTGTCTGTTTGCTGCCTGAAGTTCTACGCGGTCAGTTCGCCATACCGTTCTATTTTGGCGGCACCTCGGTGCTGATTGTGGTGTCGGTGACCATGGACACCATCCAACAGGTCCAATCCCATTTGCTAGCGCACCAATACGAAAGTTTGATCCAAAAGTCACAAATCCGTGGTAAAGGTAAAGGGCGGAAGAAAAAAGGACCTGCTAGACGATGAACATCATCCTTTTGGGACCACCTGGTGCCGGCAAGGGCACCCAAGCACGGCATCTGGTCGAAACACGGAACATGATCCAACTGTCCACAGGCGATATGCTGCGCGAGGCAAAATCCAGCGGCAGTGAAATGGGCCAGCGTGTTGCAGAAGTCATGGCACGAGGCGACTTGGTGACAGATGAGATTGTGATCGGGCTCATTCGTGAAAAGCTAGCTGGCGATAATGCAGGCGGTTTTATCTTTGACGGCTTTCCGCGCACTTTGGCTCAAGCTGATGCTTTAGGTGATCTGCTGCAAGAGGTTGGTGAAACACTTGAGGCCGTGGTTGAGATGCGGGTGGACGATGATGCTTTGGTCAGCCGTATAACTGGACGCTCAACGTGCGCTGGATGCGGCGAGGTTTACCATGATGTGACAAAACCTATTCCGTTAGACAATAAATGCACCCGTTGCGGCAATACCGAATTTACCCGCCGGGCCGACGACAACGAAGATAGCCTCAGACAGCGGCTGATGGAATATTACAAAAAAACATCTCCACTGCTTGGATATTATCATGCAAAGGGCGCGCTGCGCTCGGTTGATGGCTTGGCTGCGATTGAAACAGTCCAGACCTCGATTGCCGAAGTATTGGGAAATTAAACTTCTAAGGGCTTGACGGGTTGCTTAAATGCTCTTAGGGAGAGCCTCTCTGACGAGAATCAAACTTTGCAACAGAATTTATTTCGGTTCGCATGATCACCTAATCAGCTTTGGCCCTGTGGCATTGTCCAAAAAGGGTCATATGTTGTGAAAAAAGGTTCCGGAGCTACGGAACCGCAACGAAAAGGAAAAGACACGTGGCACGTATCGCCGGCGTAAACATCCCGACTAATAAGCGGGTTCCAATCGCCCTTACATATATCACCGGAATTGGCGCAACTTCAGCACAGCAAATCTGTGAAGCTGTAAACATTGACGCTGCACGCCGGGTCAACGAACTAAGCGACGCAGAAGTGCTCGCGGTTCGCGAACATATCGACGCAAATTTCTCCGTAGAAGGTGATCTTCGCCGTGAAGTTCAAATGAACATCAAGCGCCTTATGGATCTTGGTTGCTATCGTGGTTTGCGCCACCGCCGTAACCTTCCGGTTCGTGGACAGCGCACCCATACAAATGCCCGCACCCGCAAGGGCCCAGCAAGAGCAATTGCTGGCAAGAAGAAGTAAGAGAGGGCATCAGTTATGGCACGAGATACTCGCCGCGTAGGCAAGAAAAAAGTTTCCAAGAACATCGCAGCCGGTGTTGCGCATGTGAACTCTTCGTTCAACAACACCAAAATTCTAATTTCCGATGTGCAAGGCAACGCAATCGCATGGTCGTCTGCAGGCACCATGGGGTTCAAAGGATCGCGTAAATCAACGCCCTATGCTGCCCAGATGGCTGCAGAGGATGCTGGTCGTAAAGCACAAGACCATGGTGTAAAAACACTTGAGGTAGAAGTGCAAGGTCCAGGATCAGGTCGGGAAAGTGCGCTTCGCGCTCTGGCCGCGGTCGGATTTAACATTACATCTATCCGTGATGTGACCCCTATTGCGCATAACGGCTGCCGGCCGCCAAAGCGTCGCCGGGTCTAATTTATAAGTTTTAGTTGGGGACAGGTTATCTTTCTGTCCCCAAATATTCGTCTATTTAACCTCGGGCGCGACTGACTTTTTGGACATGGGGCAGTTGCAGGAATGGAGGGACGCATGATCCATAAGAACTGGGCAGAATTGATTAAGCCAGCACAGCTGGAAGTGAAGCCGGGAAATGAACCCACCCGTCAGGCAACCGTTGTCGCAGAGCCGCTAGAACGCGGATTTGGACTGACATTGGGAAATGCTTTGCGCCGCGTGCTTATGAGCAGCCTACAGGGCGCAGCAGTCAGCAGCGTACAAATTGACAATGTGCTGCATGAGTTTTCATCTGTTGCCGGTGTCGGCGAAGATGTAACCGATATTGTTTTGAACCTAAAGGGCGTTGCTCTGCAGATGGAAGTCGAAGGACCAAAACGTCTAACGGTTAGCGCGAAAGGACCTGCAGTTGTCACTGCGGGCGATATTTCCGAAAGCGCGGGTATTGAGGTTTTAAACAAGGACCACGTTTTGTGCCATCTGGATGATGGTGCCGATCTATACATGGAACTGACCGTTAATACGGGCAAAGGCTATGTGTCTGCGGATAAAAATAAACCGGAAGATTCCCCCATTGGACTGATCCCAATTGATGCGATTTATTCACCGGTCAAGCGGGTGTCATATGATGTTCAACCAACCCGTGAAGGTCAGGTTTTGGATTATGACAAGCTGACAATGAAGCTGGAAACAGATGGATCTGTCACGCCGGACGATGCAGTGGCTTACGCCGCGCGCATTTTGCAGGATCAGTTGTCAATTTTCGTCAACTTTGAAGAGCCAGAAGCTGCTGGCCGTCAAGATGACGATGATGGGCTAGAGTTTAACCCGCTTCTGTTGAAAAAGGTTGATGAACTGGAGCTATCTGTGCGCTCTGCCAACTGCCTTAAGAACGACAATATCGTTTATATTGGCGATCTGATCCAGAAAACCGAAGCAGAGATGCTGCGCACACCAAACTTTGGCCGCAAATCTTTGAACGAGATCAAAGAAGTGCTGTCGGGTATGGGTCTGCATCTTGGCATGGATGTCGAAGACTGGCCGCCGGATAATATCGAAGATCTGGCGAAAAAGTTCGAAGACAACTTTTAAAGTTTTGCCCGACCAAAGCACTTTTGGTCGGGCGAATTCGCACCTCCGCGATACTGACGCAATACCGACGTCATACCGCAGTGCAAAACTGGGCAATCCCGCCCCAAGGAGAGTGGCTGACACGCATCGGCTGCCAGACAAAGAAAATAAAAATTAGGAGATAAAAATGCGTCACGCAAAAGGTTACCGCCGGCTCAATAGAACCCATGAACACCGTAAAGCCCTATGGGCAAACATGGCGGGCTCGTTGATTGAGCATGAGCAAATAAAGACAACGTTGCCAAAGGCTAAAGAGCTTCGCCCGATTGTCGAAAAACTGATCACTCTTGGAAAGCGCGGCGATCTGCACGCCCGCCGTCTCGCGGCTTCGCAGCTAAAAGAAGATCAATATGTCAGCAAACTTTTTGATGTTCTCGGTCCGCGCTACAAAGAGCGTCAGGGCGGCTATGTGCGTATCCTGCGCGCCGGTTTCCGCTACGGGGATATGGCCCCAATGGCAATTATTGAATTCGTTGACCGCGACCCAGAAGCCAAGGGCGCAGGTGACAAAGCACGGGCTGCAGCGGAAGAGACGCTGGAAGACTAAATCCCTCTTTTTAGAAGATAAAATGAAACCCTCGCAGGTATTTGCGGGGGTTTTTGCTTTTTGGTTCCGCCAGCTGGCTTGTCATCCGCAGCCCAAACCTGCATATCTTAAATAGCATGAAAGGAGAGGCGGTGATCCAGCGTTGCTTTAGACTCATTTTGACTATGTTTTTGGCTGTACCTTTCGCGGCAATTGCTGATTCTCAACTGCCGTCTTCGCAGTCTGAAATAACATTAAGTTTTGCGCCACTCGTAAAAAAGTCAGCACCTGCAGTCGTAAATATCTATGCCCAGCGCGTGGTTGAGGCCCGTATCAGCCCTTTCCAAAATGATCCGTTTTTTGGCAATTTTTTCAAGGATTTTGGAAACACACGCCCACAGGTGCAGAACTCGCTTGGATCAGGCGTGATTCTAAGTGAAGACGGTATTGTTGTTTCAAATTATCATGTTGTTGCCGGCGCTACCGACATTCGGATTGTTTTAAATGACGGACAAGAATTCTCTGCCAAACCGCTTTTGAGTGATGAGCAAAGTGATTTAGCGGTTCTTAAAGTCGATACGGCGGCGCCCCTTCCATTTTTGAATTTGAGGGAAAGTGAAACCGTTGAAGTTGGTGAGTTGGTATTGGCGATCGGCAATCCATTTGGAGTTGGCCAAACTGTCAGCAGCGGCATCGTTTCAGGCCTTGCACGTTCCGGCGCTGCCCAAGGAAGCGGGCGGGGGTATTTTATTCAAACCGATGCTCCGATAAATCCGGGAAATTCCGGCGGCGCATTGGTTGATATATCTGGGCGATTGATCGGAATAAATACCTCAATTTTGACACGTTCAGGGGGGTCAAACGGAATTGGTTTTGCCATTCCTGCCAGTTTAGTTCGCCAATTTGTGGCTCAGGCAAAGGCGGGTTATACCAAGTTTCAAAGACCTTGGGCCGGTATGTCTGGGCAACCTTTAACACCCGAGCTTGCAAATGGGCTTGGCGTTGATCGGACGGCTGGCATGGTCATTACGGCCCTGCACGAGCTTAGCCCCTTTCGCGCCGCCGGCTTTAAAGTTGGGGATGTCGTCGCTGCAGTTCAGGGTCAAGCCGTTACCACGCCGGCTGAAATGCAGTATCGCTTATCGGTTGCAGGTATTGGGACGAATGCGGATGTCACACGAGTGAACTCCAAAGGACGTAACGATATTTCGGTTGAGCTTGCTGCTGCCCCTGAAAAACCACTTAGGAAAATCACTGAATTTGATCAGCGCGATTTCTTCCCAGGGCTAATTATTAGTTCGATTAACCCGGCAGTTCAGGCAGAAATGCAATTGCCTTGGGACAGCAAAGGGTTTGTTGTGCTTGACCCGGGTCCCTTAGCATTGCGTATAGGGTTAAAAGCAGGCGATGTCATTCGTGAAGTGAACGGGCGGCAACTACAAACGGGCGATGATATTGATGAGTTTCTGAGGCAAAATAGTCGTAGTGGAGCGATTTTAGTTCAACGCGGTTCTCGCCAAATTATGTTAAGGTTTCGCTTATGAGCGATCTATTCGAAACATCTGATCAAGCTGATATCCAACTTCAGCCGCTTGCTGAGCGGTTGCGGCCAAAGTCAGTTGATCAAGTTATTGGCCAATCCCAAATTCTGGATACTGATGCGCCATTAGGCGCTATGTTGGCATCCGGTAAACTTGGCTCTATTATCTTCTGGGGTCCGCCTGGGGTTGGAAAAACCACTTTAGCGCGACTATTGGCAGACCAAACAAATCTTCATTTTGAGCAGATTAGTGCTATATTTACAGGTGTTACTGACCTGAAACGATGTTTTGAAGCGGCTGAAATTCGGGCTAATAATGGCCGCGGAACCTTATTGTTTGTGGACGAAATCCACAGATTCAACAAAGCCCAGCAAGATGGATTTTTGCCCCACATGGAAGATGGAACTATTCTGTTGGTTGGCGCAACCACCGAAAACCCATCATTTGAATTAAACGCTGCCCTCTTATCCAGAGCTCAGGTGATGGTGCTTTCACGGCTATCAGAGGCAGAGCTTGCTGATCTGCTGAAAAGGGCGGAAAAGGAGTTGGGAGTTAGTCTTCCGATCAGTGAGCAAGCGCGCCCAATGTTAATTTCAATGGCGGATGGTGATGGCAGAGCTTTGATCAATCTAGTAGAACAAATTGCTAATTGGCAGGTAGACGGCGAATTAACTTTAGATAATCTGCAAAAGCGATTATCGCGAAAAGCATCCAAGTACGACAAATCCGGAGAAGAACACTATAATCTGATTTCTGCGCTGCATAAATCTATCAGGGGATCGGACCCCGATGCTGCGATTTACTGGCTTGCTCGCATGTTTGAGGGCGGCGAGGATCCACGCTATTTGGCCAGAAGAATTCTGCGCATGGCTGTCGAGGACATAGGGCTTGCAGACCTAGAGGCGCAAAAAATTTGCTTACAGGCTTGGGAGACATATGAGCGCCTTGGCAGTCCCGAGGGTGAGTTGGCGATTGCTCAAGCTGTTATATATTTGGCTTTGGCGCCGAAATCCAATGCAGGTCATGTTGCATATAAATCTGCTCGTACGCTCGCCAAAACAAATGGATCAGAGCCTCCACCTTTGCATATTCGAAATGCCCCCACCGCGCTTATGAAACAGCAAGGATATGGGCAAGGGTATGCCTATGATCACGATGCAGAGGACGGGTTTTCAGGGCAGAATTATTTTCCGGATCATATGGACCGTCAGGCTATATACCAACCCGTTGAACGAGGGTTTGAACGCGAATTGCAAAAACGGGTTCAATATTTCAACAAGCTGCGTGAGAAGCGAAACCCAAAGCCCTAAGCCTTAGCTTGACAAATTCGCGCCAAAGATTGATGGACTGCCCATGAGTTATTTAATGGTTTCTATGGGCGGCGCTATTGGGGCTTTGCTACGTTTTGTAGTAGGGCAGCAAGTGGCATTTCCCTTTGGCACTTTATCGGTCAATATTATTGGGTCATTTTTAATGGGATTGGGCTTTATCTATTTGGCGTCGCGGTTTGACGACCGTTTGACCTTATTGCTCATGACGGGTGTGCTCGGTGGTTTCACCACATTCTCGGCATTCTCGCTTGACGCCTTCCGCCTTTATGAGGCTGGGCGCGCTATGTTTGCTTTGGGCTATGTCGGTATAAGTGTTTTTGGGTCTTTGGCTGCGGTTCTTTTAGGGGTGCAAATAATGCGGGTGGTGACGTCTTGAGCGGAGTTGAGCATATTGTCGTTTCCCCGGAGGATGGGGGCCAAAGATTAGACCGCTGGCTCAAGCGTAGGTATGAGTTTGTCGGTCAAGCGCGCATCGAAAAAATGTGCCGCAAGGGTGAGCTGCGTATTGATCGCTCAAGATGTAAAGCCGCAAGTCGAATAGAAGCGGGTCAAGTGATACGTATACCTCCAATGCCTCAGGAAAGTGGCTTGGATCGACTGGTCGAACCTCGGTTCATTTCATCAGAAGATACTAAGATGATACAGGCGGCGGTGATCTATAAAGATGACCATCTGATCGTGTTAAACAAACCGGCCGGTTTGCCAACGCAGGGCGGCAGTAAGCAAAAGCGTCATGTGGATGGTATGTCTGAGGCATTGCGTTTTGGCAATGAAGAAAAGCCAAAACTGGTACACCGGCTGGATAAGGACACCTCTGGGGTTTTAGTAATGGCGAGGACGCGCAAAGTGGCGCAGGCATTGACTGAAGCCTTCCGCCATCGCGAAACGCGCAAAATTTACTGGGCGGCTGTGGCGGGTGCGCCAAGCCCTAAAATGGGCACTGTCAAATATGCCTTGAGAAAAGCTCCCGGTCGAGGCAGCAGGGGCGAGGGTGAAAAGATGCAGTGCATTCATCCGCGAGATGTGGCTCAATTCGATGATGCAAAGCGGGCAACAACTGATTATGCCGTGATAAATCAGCTGGCAAAACGGGCAGCATGGGTGGCTTTATCACCAATCACGGGCCGGACTCATCAATTACGGGTGCATATGGCAGAAATTGGTCATCCCATTATTGGCGATGGAAAATACGGTGGTTCGGGGCAAGAAAACCTTGGTGATGGCTGGGGCGCACAGTTGGGCGGAGACATAAGCCGCAAGCTCCATCTTCATGCCCGCTTTATTTCTTTTCAACATCCTGCAACGCGCAAGATTGTCAGCTTTACTGTCGAGTTGCCCCGCCATATGTCAGAAACTTGGTCTACATTCCAATGGGGTTTCAAAGATGTGCCCAATGATCCATTTGAGGTGGTATAGTCATTGGCAGCAAAACACTACCTAGTTTTGTTTGATGTTGATGGCACTTTGGTTGACAGCCAGTCGCAAATCACGGACGCAATGCAAAACGCTTTTATGGCCATAAATCAACCCGTGCCAACACATCACGAAATTATCTCAATTGTTGGGCTATCCTTGTCTGAAGCATTTTCTCATTTGCTTCCAGATGAATCGTCGGAAATTCGCGAGCGATGCTCTGAAATCTATAAATTGACTTTTGCGGAAGCGCGCATCAAAGGGGCTAAACCCAAGTTTTATCCGGGTGTCTATGAGGTATTAGCGGAATTACATAGACGGTCAAATTATGTTCTTGGGATTGCAACTGGAAAGTCGCGCCGAGGTTTGAATGCTTTGCTTGATAGCTACGAAATTGCGTCTTGGTTTGCAACAGCTCAAGTTGCGGATGACCATCCTTCTAAACCAAATCCATCAATGATAAAGGCGGCTATGGATGAGGCCAATGTTGACCCAAATTGCACTGTTATGATTGGTGATACGAGTTTTGATGTAGAGATGGCAAAATCGGCAGGAGTTTTTGCAATCGGCGTCGGTTGGGGATATCATCCGCATTCCAAGATGGCCGCAGCAGATATTCTGGTCCACCGGGCGGCCGATCTGTTGGGCGCAATAGATAACCTATTGAGAGAGTGAAAAATGTCGGAGTGGAAACCAAAGCGGTTTTGGCAGGATGTTTCAATTTTAAAAGTTGGAAATGGTTATTCCGTGTTATTGGACGGTCGGGGGGTCAACACCCCAGCAAAAGCACCCTTGATTTTGCCTACGCTGAAACTGGCAGAGGCAGTAGCAAAAGAATGGAGGGCCCAGATCGAAGTTGTTGATCCAGCAGCTATGCCTTTCACTGGAGCTGCGAATGCGGCTTTGGATAAAGTGACACATCAATTTGAAGAGGTCGCTGAGTTAGTTTCAGCCTATGCAGAGACTGACCTATTTTGCTACCGTGCAGAGGCTCCTCGCGAGCTTATTGAAAGGCAGCAGAGAGCTTGGAATCCAATGTTGAACTGGTCAAGAGATGCTTTGAATGCACCGCTAAATATAGCCCATGGCGTTATGTTTATCCGCCAGCCTAAGCAATCGATAAACGCGTTAAGATCCTGCGTAAATAAATTTAATCCGTTTGAGTTGACGGCTCTTTATGATTTGGTTGGTTTGTCAGGATCATTAGTGGCGGGACTTGCGGTGGTTGAAGGTCATGAACCGCCAGAATCAGTTTGGGATATATGCCAAGTTGATGAAACCTGGCAAAAAGAACAGTGGGGCCAAGACGAAATCGCGGAAGAGTTGACGCTGGGCAAACGCACGAAATTCTTGCAAGCTTGCAAGTTCTACGCAACTTTAAGATGAATTTTACCACTTCGAATTAAACTTGTTTCATTTTGTTTGGCTCAAACATGAATTTACAGAATAGATCACTTGACGTTCTCTCATAATTTTGACCAAAATGTACCACTGTGTAGAGGGAGTTCTGTCTATTCAAATACTAATAGAACGAAGTCCCCATAATCGGAGCACTGGAAGGAAGATATTTTGAATTTCAGTGTCAGTGAACCTATGGTTCAAACCAACAGCTTCAAATCAGAAGCTGAAAATCAGGAAGAGGGTAAAATGAAAAAATCTTTTGTTCTTGGCACGCTGGCCGTTGCAGGTCTGGCAGCCGGTGCAGCAGCGGCGGGTACGTTAGACGACGTAAAAGCGCGCGGCACATTGAACTGCGGCGTTTCAACCGGTTTGGTGGGCTTTGCAGCCCCGGATGCCAACGGTGAATGGAGCGGTTTTGACGTAGGCGTTTGTCGCGCCGTAGCGGCCGCAGTGTTGGGCGACGCCCAAGCGGTTGAGTTTGTTCCAACCACTGGTAAAACACGCTTTACAGCTTTGGCTTCTGGCGAAATTGATATGCTGGCGCGGAACACGACTTGGACCTTTAGTCGTGACGTTGACCTAAAATTCGAATTTGTCGGCGTAAACTACTATGACGGTCAGGGCTTCATGGCTCCTGCGGATCTGGGCGTTTCATCTGCTGCAGACCTTGACGGTGCCACTGTTTGTATCCAAACTGGAACCACGACAGAGTTGAACTTGGCGGATTTCTTCCGTTCAAACAACATGAGCTACGAGCCAGTTCCAATTGAAACCAACGCAGAAGCACAACAGCAATATCTTGCTGGCGCCTGTGATGTTTTCACAACTGACGCATCTGGTCTGGCCGCAACCCGTGCAACTTTTGAAAACCCAGGCGACCACGTCCTTATGCCTGAGATTATCTCAAAAGAGCCTCTTGGTCCCCTTGTGCGCCATGGCGACAACAATTGGGGTGATGTAGTCCGCTGGACACTTAACGCTCTGATTACTGCAGAAGAGCTTGGTGTGACATCTGCAAACCTTGAAGAGATGTCAGCTGGCACCAATAATCCTGAGATCAATCGCCTGTTGGGTACAGAAGGTACACTTGGCGCGATGCTCGGTCTTGATGGTGACTGGGCCAAACGGGCAATCATGGTTGGCGGCAACTATGGCGAGTTGTTCGAAGCCAATATTGGTGAAGCGACTCCAATCGGTCTTGCACGTGGATTGAACGCTCAGTGGACAGACGGCGGTCTAATCTACTCTCCACCTTTCCGTTAAGTTAAAATTATAGAAGGCGCGGTATTTGCCGCGCCCTTTCTTCAAAACTACAGCCTGCTTGCGGTGTGCAAAAAGATTGGCTGAACCACAGGGATCATATTTATGGCGACTTTAACCGACCCTGAGAAGGAGTCGTTTAAGCTTTCGATGCTTCTCTACGACACTCGGTATCGCTCTATGACCATTCAGGTTATTGCGATGATCGGTTTTGTAAGCATCGTGTTTTGGTTGATTTCAAATACAATCACCAATCTGAATAATTTAGGGAAACCAGTTGAGTTCGGTTTTCTGTTTGAGCCTTCTAGCTATGATATTAACCAAAGGCTGGTCGAATATAACTCTCGGGACTCGCACCTAAGAGCCTCTTTCGTTGGTGTATTAAATACACTGGTCGTGGCCTTCCTAGGATGCATAACCGCGACAATCATCGGTGTTTTTGTGGGCGTCGCTCGCCTGTCAAAAAACTGGCTTGTTGCTAGGATTATGACGGTTTACGTCGAAGCCTTTAGAAATGTTCCTGTACTGCTTTGGATTGTTCTGGCTATGGCTGTCCTGATTGAAGGGTTGCCTGCGCCGAAAGCCTTCCGAGGCGAAAATGCCACGGCTTCTTTGGAGTTGTTTGAAAGTGTAGCGCTTACCAATAGAGGCGTATACGTTCCAGAACCGCTTTTTTCCAATGGTATCGGTGATGTGGCTCTCTTTGGCCAATCCAGTTTGCGGTTTAGCGTAAGCCTTGATCTTATCCTAATAATTGCGGTTCTTATCGCATCTTTTTCTGTGTCGGCCTGGATAAAAAGACGGGCGAACAGGATACAAGATGCAACGGGCGATAGGCCAACCACTTGGTATCTAAGACTTGGGGTTACTATTTTGCCAATTGCATTTGTTCTTTGGGTGCTTGGTTTCCATTTGGGATACCCGGAACTCAAAGGGTTTAATTTCAAAGGTGGAACCCACCTTCGCAATTCACTGATTGCCCTTTGGCTGGCGCTGTCGTTGTACACTGCGGCGTTTATCGCTGAAATCGTCAGAGGCGGCATTTTGGCAATTTCAAGGGGGCAGACCGAAGCTGCGGCCTCTTTGGGACTGCGCCCCAATCGCATTATGAATCTTGTAATTTTGCCGCAGGCATTGCGTGTGATTATACCACCACTTATCTCAAACTTCCTCAATCTGACAAAAAACTCATCTCTTGCAATTGCTGTTGGTTATATGGACGTAACCGGAACGCTCGGTGGCATCACCTTGAACCAAACAGGGCGAGAATTGGAATGTATCCTGCTTTTGATGTTGGTTTATCTTACGATATCACTGTCCATCTCGGCGGTGATGAACTGGTATAACAATAGCGTTAAATTGGTGGAGCGGTGATATGAGCAATCAAGCTTTTGTTAGGCGTGAAATAATAGAAGAGCAAACACCTCCATTAACGGCTTTTGGATTGGTGGGTTGGTTGAGAGAGAACCTGTTTTCAAACTGGTTTAACACGATTTTGACCTTTATTTCACTCTATTTCATCTGGTATGTCCTTTCGGGCGTTGTGCCTTGGATATTCTTTTCTGTTTGGAATGCCGGTTCCCTGTCAGAGTGCCGCGAAATTGCAAGTGCAACTTGGGGTGGAACCCATGGACATGCTTGTTGGGCTGTGATCAACGATCGCTGGATTCAACTCTTGTTCGGCTTTTATCCATCTCACCTCTATTGGCGACCAATTTTGGCTTTCGTTTTATTGCTGATTTCGCTTGCGCCGGTACTGTTTACGGGCGCGCCCAAGAAGATTTTTTATCTTACTGCAGTCTACCCCTTTGTGTTGCCTTGGTTAATGTGGGGTGGATCCGTGTGGGCATCTGTGTCGGCTCTTTTAGGGTTCGTCGTCGGATATGCCATCATTCGCTACACATCTGAAATTTTGGGACAGTTGGCCGCAGTTATCCTGTCGATTATCGGCGCGGTGGTTTGGTGGCTATATATTGGGCCCTTGCTTCTTTCGCAGGGTTTAGGATCGGTATTGCCCCTTGCTTTGGAATCAGTCATTAGCCGAGATTTTGGTGGGTTTATGCTGGCTATTCTAATTGGTGTGGTTGCGATCGGGTGCTCTTTGCCAATAGGGATTGTGCTTGCTTTGGGACGCCAGTCTGACCTGTTAATCTTGAAAACCATTTCAGTTTGGTTCATTGAGTTTATTCGCGGAGTTCCATTGATCACGCTGCTGTTTGTTGCCTCGACTTTGCTGAATATTTTCATGCCGCCGGGAACTAATTTTGATATTATTCTCAGGGTTATGATTATGGTAACACTATTTGCATCAGCCTATATGGCTGAAGTCATCCGCGGGGGCCTTGCAGCTTTACCCCGAGGTCAATTTGAAGGGGCGGACAGCCTCGGTTTGAACTACTGGCAAGCGCAACGGCTTATCATTATGCCGCAAGCTCTCAAGGTTTCTATCCCGGGCATCGTAAGCACTTTTATTGGCGTGTTTAAAGATACCACTCTGGTTTCAATTATCGGATTGATGGATCCGTTGGGATTGTCTCAAGGTATTCGCGCCAATGCTGAATGGAATGGTATTTACTGGGAACTGTTCGCATTTATTGCGTTCCTGTTCTTCATAGTATGCTTTTTAATGTCCCGTTATTCGATGTATCTGGAGCGCAAGCTCCAAACAGACCACAGCTAAGGAGATCAAGAAATGTCTGATCTAGCAATTGATCGTGAAGTTGACCGCAGCCAGATGCAAGTGTCCGACGAGGAAGCGATCCAGATCACAGAAATGAACAAATGGTTTGGCACATTCCATGTTCTTCGCGATATTAACCTCACCGTTAACAAAGGTGAGCGTATCGTGGTCTGCGGGCCATCAGGCTCTGGAAAGTCAACTTTAATCCGCTGTATTAATGCTCTTGAAGAACATCAGCGTGGCCAGATTATTGTTGATGGTACCGTGCTTTCTTCTGATTTGAAGAATGTTGACAAAATTCGCTCAGAAGTGGGTATGGTTTTTCAACACTTCAATCTTTTCCCGCACCTTACAATTTTGGAAAACTGTACGTTGGCTCCAATTTGGGTGCGTAAGACACCGAAAAAAGAAGCTGAAGAAACTGCAATGCACTTTCTTGAAAAGGTCAAAATTCCAGAGCAGGCTTTAAAATATCCTGGCCAACTTTCAGGTGGCCAGCAACAGCGTGTTGCGATTGCCCGCTCGCTTTGTATGCGCCCTCGGATTATGCTTTTTGACGAACCGACTTCAGCGCTTGATCCAGAAATGATCAAAGAGGTTCTCGATACGATGATCGAGTTGGCTCAGGATGGAATGACGATGCTTTGCGTCACCCACGAAATGGGGTTCGCGAGACAGGTTGCCAACCGAGTTATTTTTATGGACCAAGGTCAAATTGTCGAGCAAAACGAACCAGAAGAATTCTTTAACAATCCACAATCGGATCGCACTAAACTGTTCTTAAGTCAGATATTGGGCCACTAATTCAATTCCCTGAGCCATATTAAAAAAATGGCTTGGGGAAATACTCCAACTTACATTGGATGTCTTTATTCATGCTAGTTGGCACGCACGTTTCCTAAAATAAGTCGCAAATTCTGTTTTCGGGAAAACCTTTTGTTCTTTTTTGCATCCTACAGCCAGACTTTTCTCAGGAGACGCTGTCGTCTGTACGATTGAGCTAAATGATACTGCTATTTAACTGGTTCTAAGATGCGCTGAAAGGCAATAAAAAGTATTTGACCAATTAGGGCATTTTAATTGCAGGTGGCGATAAGAATGCATGCATGTGAAAGGCACTTTGTTCTGAATGCCGAAAATGATCTTTGCCAACAGGGCACTGTCGCCTTGCCGCGCAACCTTTTGAAACGCATCGTTTGGTATCTAAAGTTAGTATATGTGATTGACATGCGTTTACGTCATAAAAATCCCCATCAAAGGCCGCAACTGGGCAAGCTGATGCGCAGGGTGCCGCACAGGTTTGACACGGGGAAGGGGAGGCCTTTGGTAGCTGAATTTTCCTATCCAGCGCGACGGCCCCTCGGAACGATACAAACAGGCCGGTTTGACTATGAACCAAAAGGCGAATTGGTGATATATGCATCTCGCCTGTTCTCAGCGCCCATTTATAAAAAGGTGCATAGGGTGGGCCTTGAAAAGGAAATATTGGCTTTGCCTCTATCTTAGTGGCAAGAGCGGAAATCACGCGCTCGGACCACCGGTCCATTGGGTTTGACTGGCCATCCTGCATTTCTAAGCTGTTTTTGAATTGATGCCAAAAATTGGGTTCATCAGGTCCGATCAAAAGTAAAGTGCGGCAATTTTCTGGAGCTTGGTCCTTTGGCGTAGGGTTAAACCCGCCCATTATTTTTAGAGAGACGGATTGAACTTCGGCTATGATTTCATCAAAATTCACTTATGTCCAAATGGAAGCCATAGCGTCCACCTTAAACGGGTTGTACGGTGATCTTGCCATTCTAGCCCCACATTCATTTTCTCATGCCCTTCTTGGGGCACGTCTGTGTAAGTTCCAAAAATTTGGTCCCAAATTGAAAGCGCAAACCCATAATTGCTATCGTGTTCTAGGCGAATTTTAGAGTGGTGTATCCTGTGCATATCAGGCGTAACGATGATTTTCCGCAAAACGGTATCTATAGGTTTTGGAATGCTTATATTGGCATGATTAAACATAGCTGTGCCGTTCAATAAGACTTCAAAAATAATAACAGCCAACGCTGCAGGACCAATGAGATAAACCAAACCGATTTTCAAGAACATTGAAAGGGCTATCTCAACAGGGTGAAACCTGATTGCTGTCGTAACATCCATATCTTCATCAGAGTGATGCACCCTGTGCAGGCGCCAAAGAACTGGAACTTTGTGTGTAATAAGGTGCTGAACCCAAATAGAAAAATCCAGTACCAATACGCAAATTGTGAATTCTACCCAAATGGGCCAATTCAGGTGGTTGAAAAGCCCTAAACCGGCTTGAGATGCATCTAAGGCCGCTCCAACTGCTAAAAGCGGCAGTCCAAAAGACAGTGCCCTCAGCATCAGCGCATTAATGGCTGTAATTGCCCAATGGGTGGGCCAACGAGATAGACGAGAATAAACGCGCTTGCGACGTGGCCAGTAACTTTCTAGCAACGCAAACAGCAAAAATAGAACTAAGAATGCTGAAAGCCGAATAGTAATTTCATTTTCCATGACCTAAACCTAATCGTGCCGAGCAAAAGCTCAAGCGTTGTTAAGCGGTTTTCTATTCTTTTCGGATTAAAGATCCTACACCGTGTTCTGTGAACAGTTCCAGCAAACAAGCGTTGGGAGTACGGCCATCAAGAATGACAACAGCTCTTACACCATTTTCGACAGCTTTAAGTGCCGTTTCAGTTTTTGGGATCATACCTCCGGCGATGACCCCATCTTTTGTCAGGTTGACAATTTGATCAGAAGTCAATTCTGTCAAAACGTCACCCTTTAAATTTTTGACCCCGTCCACGTCGGTCAACAATAGCAAACGGTCAGCTTTTAAAGCGGCCGCAATCGCGCCGGCAGCGGTGTCGCCATTAACATTGTATGTTTCGCCATTTTTTCCTGCCCCCAAAGGAGCAATCACTGGAATCAGATCATTATCAAACAATGTCTTTAAAACATCCGGATTGACCATTTTAGGGGTCCCAACGAGACCAAGATCGGGATTTGTCTGATCGCAAACCATTAGATTTGCATCTTTGCCAGATAGACCAACGGCCTGACCACCTTGATTGTTGATGGCTTGGACAATTTTCTTATTTACGCGACCGGAAAGAACCATCTCAACAACTTCCATGGTTGCCTCATCGGTGACCCTTTTTCCGTTCACAAAATCGGACTTAATTCCTAGTTTCTCAAGCATTGTGTTGATCATGGGACCGCCGCCATGGACAATTACAGGATTTATTCCTACCTGCCGCATCAGCACGATATCACGCGCAAATGTGTCTAAGGTTTCATCGCTGCCCATCGCATGGCCGCCCAGTTTGATCACAATGATTGCGTCGTCATAGCGTTGCAAATAGGGCAAGGCTTCTGACAATGTGCGGGCAGTTGCAATCCAGTCTCGGTTCATAGCTGTTGTCTTACATATTAATTTTTGATGACAACGGTTTTCTATGATTGTGGCCAAATACGCAAGAGGGCCAATATCAACTGTTAAACAAGAGTAGCGATTGTGGTACGCAGGGTTTCAATGCCCCAGCCTTTTTCTGATGAGGTTAGGATAAGCTCGGGAAAAGCGGCAGGATGTTTTGACAGGGCAGCACGCACCTGCGCTAGTGTGGCCTCGCGTGCTGCTTCTTTGACCTTGTCCGCTTTGGTCAATATGCATTGAAAGGTTACTGCAGAGCTGTCCAAGAGGCTGAGTATCTCTTCGTCAACAGATTTGATGCCGTGCCGCATATCAATTAGCACAAAGGCACGACGTAAGGATTGGCGGCCAGATAAATACTGTTTCAATAACCGTTGCCATTTTTCGACTACAGGCAAGGGAGCATTCGCATACCCGTATCCCGGTAGGTCAACTAAATAATGACTGTCAGCGGCAGTAAAAAAATTGATTTCCTGAGTTCTGCCGGGAGTGTTTGAAGCCCGCGCCAAAGACTTTCTACCTGTCACGGCATTGATCAAAGTTGATTTCCCAACGTTTGATCGCCCAGCAAAACAGACTTCCAATCTATCGTCTGGGGGCAAACCAGACATAGAAACGACACCTTTTACAAAATCAGATTGCCGTGCGAATAAAAGACGTCCCTTTTCGCTGTTTTGCGCATCAGGCTGCTCTGCTAAGGGAAATTCTAGTTTCATCAAGCAAGGCTTACTGGATCACCGACATTAATTCTGCCGGACGAAACTGCAACAGCATAAACATTGAAATCACGATGATCCCAAGTTTCTAAGGTACCCAAAGTATCAGCATCGCGCTTTCCTGTTTCTGGATTTGCAGTTGTTGCCATACAGCGGACAACGCGTTCGCATATTTCAAAAACAGCACTGCCAATTTTTAATTGTTTGCCCAACCAATCAAATTCTTCCCAAGGTGCCAACCCATCAATCCATATATTTCCTCGCCATCTAGCAAGCGACAAGTCACGTCCAAATTTTTGGCAAACGGCTCGATGTGATGCCAAATTTCCGATACTGATCGATGGGTAATCAGTATCGGTCAATCCGTTTAGCTTGGACCGTACCAAGCGGGCTGATTGCGCCCTTTCTGAAGGAACAAGAGGGCCCGCCCAATCTAGAAATTTTTGTTGCTCAAGGCCGGGATCAAAAGATAAATCCTTCTGATCGGGATGTTTCAGGGTCATAATGCCGGTGACTTCATCAAAACTGCTGCTAATTGCCATTAACCGAGGAGCTTTTGATCCCCGGCTGAAATTTTGGCATGGTGCCCATGTTGTGCCATCGGCATCCGAGGCTTCATGGGCAACCGCCCAAGCTCTATCCCAAGGCAAGGTTGAACCTTCAGTGACTGCAACACTAGATAAGGCTTCACGGCCATGCGACTTTATTGGATAACGCCAGATTTGTGCAACATGGGGCATTATTTTTTGTCCGGTTTGGTTTTCTTCTGAAAACTTGATCTGATATTACCAAACACATCAGGTTTATACCCTTGCGTTCGCATAATCAAATATTGCTGTGTGAAAGTTATCGTGTTGTTTGCGATCCAGTAGAGGACAAGGCCGCTGGCAAAAGTCCCTAGCATAAACATAAACACCCACGGCATCCAAGCAAAGATCATTGCCTGCGTTGGATCAGTTGGGGCGGGGTTTAGCTTTTGCTGAATCCACATTGATATCCCGAGCAAAATGGGCAGAACGCCTAAAGAAACAATTGCGAAAAGTGATGAGGGATCTGGCGGAGCAAAAGGAAGAAGGCCAAAGAGGTTCAAAATCGAAGATGGATCCGGAGCACTCAGGTCTGTAATCCACCCAAGCCAGGGAGCATGACGCAATTCAAGCGTGACAAAAATCACTTTATAAAGAGAGAAAAAGATTGGTATCTGTAGTAAAATAGGCAAACAGCCTGAGGCTGGGTTAACCTTTTCCTTCTTGTAAAGCGCCATCATTTCTTGCTGCAGTTTCTGCCTATCATCTCCTGCTCGCTCTTTGATTTTTTCCATTTCTGGCTGCAGATTCTTCATCTTCGCCATTGAAACAAAAGATTTGTAGGCCAATGGAAAGAGTAAAGTTTTAATCAGTAGGGTTAGACCGATAATTGCCCATCCCATATTCCCGATTAGTACATTCAGCCAGTGTAGCACCACGAATATAGGCCTAGTTAGGAAAAAGAACCAACCCCAATCAATACTATCGGTGAACCTGTCAACTCCAGCTGATTGATACCCCCGGATAGCCTCCCATTCTTTTGCGCCAGCAAAAAAACGCGTGCTGACCGAAGCGGTTTGCCCAATAGCAACTGTTTGGCGCTGCAATACGGTTTCGGTTTGGTAAATATCTGCAGCTTCGAAATATTTCGCAGTAGATCGAAACCCGATGCCCGACTGTGGTACGAGGTTCGTCATCCAAAAATGATCAGTGAAACCAATCCAGCCATTTTCAGCGACCTCTATCCGTTCAGCATGTGTGCCTTCGCGCTCGTCAATCTGGTAGTCGCGAATATCATCATAGTTCTCCTCAGATAGATTACCATCCGACATGCGAATGAGACCCTCATGGAGGATGAAGAAGTTCTTTAGGTCTGAGGGTTCGCCATGGCGGCGGATCAAACCGTAGGGGCGTAAGTCAACGCTATTATTAGAATTGTTGAAAACTTGTTGTTCGATTGTGAACATATAGTCATGGTCGACCGAGATAACGCGCCGAAATTGGATGCCGATATCATTAGTCCATGTAAGTGTTATTGGCGCTTCTGGCCTCAGGGCATTATTGCCCTGAACGGCCCAAATCGTATCAGGAGTTGGCACTTGATCTGGTGAAGTTCCTGAAATCGCCGCCCAGCCAAAGCTTGCATAGTAGGCGCCGCTTTCTCCGACGGGGCGCAGTAACGTGACATTGTTTGCGCCCTCATCAAGAGTATCGCGATAATCTAGCAGCGATAGGTCATCAATGCGTCCGCCCTTAAGAGAAATTGATCCACTAAGCCGATCGGTTTCAATTGGGATACGGGGGGCTTCTTGGGCAGGTGAAACGGCCTGCGGCGCAGAGGTTTGTTCTGCTTCTGAAACGGCTGGCAATGATGGTGACTGATTTTGTGTTGTCTCGACCTCAGGGGCGTTTGGGTCCACGCTCACCGGTTCAGGTGGTGGGAACAGAACAAACCAAACGATGATCACCACAAAGCTAAGCGCCGAAGCCAGAATAAGGTTTCTGTTTTGATCATCCATAATCGATTGCCACCCTAGCAGATATTGTCTGTGCTGGGTTCAACAGAGTACGGTGGCAAAGGTCAAGAGGGGAACAGTGTTTTTATCACTTTTGCTCGATGTCTATGTCCATTAAGTGTGTTTTTTTCTTATACATGGCTCAACTTACCGCGCGAGCACTGTAAAAGTTTACTTGCCTTCCCTGCTTAGGCCGCAAAAATCAAACAATTTTGGGTCCAATAAATGCGAGGGTCTGGCATTCATGAGCGCGCGAAACATAACTTGTCTTCGACCTGGGCTTTTTGCTTCCCATTGATCCAGAATTTGTTTTACTTGTTGACGTTGCAATCCGTCTTGTGAACCGCATAGATCGCAAGGAATTACGGGATACTTCATGGCATGGCAAAATTTTTCACAGTCAGCTTCTGCCACATGGGCGAGCGGACGATATACAAAAAGATCACCTTCCTCGTTCAGTAATTTTGGCGGCATAGTCGCTAGGCGGCCACCATGAAACAGGTTCATGAAAAACGTCTCAAGAATATCATCTCGGTGGTGCCCCAGAACTACTGCGCTGCATCCTTCCTCGCGTGCTATGCGATATAAATTACCTCGCCGTAATCGAGAGCAAAGAGCGCAATATGTGCGCCCCTTTGGCACTTTATCAACAACGATAGAGTAGGTGTCTTGATATTCAACTCTATGAGGGACACCCATTTTTTGAAAAAATTCAGGTAAGACTGTTGCTGGAAATCCAGGTTGACCCTGATCCAGGTTGCAAGCCAATATATCAATGGGCAAGAGACCGCGCCATTTCAATTCATATAAAGCGGCCAAAAGAGTATAGCTGTCTTTTCCACCTGAAAGGCAAACGAGCCAGCGAGTACCCCGTTCGATCATGCCGTACTGATCTATAGCTTCACGTACATTGCGAATAATCCGCTTGCGCAGCTTTTTAAATTCGGTCGCCGCAGGCGCGCCGGCAAAAAGTGGGTGGATATCGGTGTTGTCATCAAGCATGCTGACGCTTTAGACTTTTCATTGTACCCAATCAAGGTGTTGGTTTAATCAGGCACTTCATCTGTTCCCGATCCGCCCCAAGGATGACATCTTGCTATTCGGCGCAAACTAAGCCAACTGCCCTTTATTGCGCCATGGCGATGCAAGGATTGCAGTGCGTAGGCGCTGCATGTGGGGTGATACCGGCAGTTTTTACCCACCAAAGGCGAAAAAACCAATCGATAGGCGCGGATGGGAAGTGATATGACAAAAGCAAGGGGGCTCATCTCTTAGTGGACGCGTGAATTGTCGAAAGAGCTTGCCTCAGGTCAGATTTCAAGTCTGCAAACGAGGAGCCAACCGTGGTTTGGGCGCGACCAATGAGCACGTAGTCCCATCCGATAAAGCCAGATGTTGGTAAGATAGTACGAGCCAATTCACGGAGCCGGCGCTTGGCACGGTTTCGCGTTACCGCGTTCCCGACTTTTTTTGAGCAAGTGAACCCAACGCGAATTTCTTTGCCAATTGCTGCGCGCTGAGGCAAGGCTTGTACAATCAGCCCTTTGCAAAAAGCCCTTTGGCCTTTGCTAACCGCAGTAAACTGCCTGCGTTTTTTAAGTCGCACCAAGGAATTTTGCTGAGTTTCTGCGGCAGACCGCACAACTGTTGAACAGAGGTTATGCTCCGGCCGGCCGGTCATAGTCTACCTATCGATTTGATCAGTTTATATTTCGAAGTAACTGAGATTCTTAGGCACTCAGAGATTTACGACCACGAGCACGCCGTGCATTCAAAATTTTGCGGCCAGCTTTAGTAGCCATGCGGGCGCGGAATCCATGCCGCCGTTTGCGGACCAAGTTGGAAGGTTGAAATGTGCGCTTCATAGCATCGTCTCCGTTAAATCGGGGTGGGCGCAATAATGGATTCGCACCAATCACCTCTCTTGAAGCCCCGCCTATAAGGTTGATATTTGAATAAGTCAAACCATTGAAGCAGGTTTAGGGCAAATTTTTAACCCGCAGTGACAATTTTCAGGAATGTTGTAACTTAACTTACAGATTTCAAACTAAAAGGGAATTTAATCAAAAGACCGTGAGTGGCCTGTCAAAATAGTTTTGGTCAGCTCATTTTGGAGATTGCATCACTTGGATAGAAAAATGAGTCGAAAATCGTTTCATCGCTTAAAGCAATTTGGGCCCTTGCTATTATTAATTGCAGGGGCTCTGATCGGCGCCATGTTATTGGGTGACTATATTTCTTTTGAAACAGTTCAACGAAATCGTCAAAATTTGATTACCTTTCGAGATGAAAACTTTGTCTGGACGGTTGTGGGTTTTTTAGGCGTCTATATCTTAATAGTATCTTTTTCACTTCCTGGCGCTAGCGTTACATCCATAACCGGTGGCTTTTTGTTCGGCTTGCTCCTTGGTACGGTCTTAAATGTTATTGCTGCGTCAGTAGGGGCTATAGCGATCTTTTTGGCTGTAAAGATGGGCCTAGGTAAGTTGGTGCCTCAAAAAATTGATCAATTTGGCGGGCGCATGACTATTTTGAGAGAACGGCTTCTTGAAAACGAAATAAGCGTTTTGCTTATGTTGCGTTTGTTACCAATTGTGCCATTTTTTGCTGTGAATATCATATCTGCGCTTGTGGGTGTTCGGCTAAAAAACTTTGCCTTCACTACAATCTTGGGTATCATTCCGGGTGCATTGGTTTTTACTTGGATAGGCGTTGGCATCGGCGATGTTTTTGACCAGTCGGGAACGCCCGATATTTCACTAATCTGGTCCCCCCAAGTTTTGGGTCCGCTTGTTGGGCTTGCACTTCTTTTTGGGGTACCTGCTTTAATCCGTATCTTTAGGCCCAAGGAAAATTAATGGAACAGAAAATTAAAACCGATCTTCTGGTTATCGGGGCGGGGTCAGGTGGTTTGTCTGTGGCAGCAGCTGCAGTTCAAATGGGGGCAGACGTTATATTGCTAGAAGGGCATAAAATGGGCGGTGACTGTCTAAACTTTGGATGTGTGCCCTCAAAAGCCTTACTTTCTGCAGCAAAAGCTGCGCAAGCTTTTCGCGGGGCAGATGCGTTTGGCACCAAATCTCAAGACCCTCAGGTTGATTATCAGGCAGCCCGATCGCATGTTGCAGACATTATCGCAACAATTGAGCCCCACGACGGTCAGGAACGATTTGAAGCCCTTGGTGTTAAGGTAATTCGTGAATTCGGTCGCTTCATTTCACACAATGAAGTTGAAGCTGGCTCATACCGGATAAAGGCACGAAGAATGGTCATCGCAACAGGGTCTTCTGCATTTGTCCCCTCTATCAAAGGATTGGAAGATGTCCCATATTTAACCAATGAAACACTTTTTGAATTACAAAATACGCCAAGCCATTTGGTGATTATTGGCGGCGGCCCGATCGGTGTTGAGATGGCGCAAGCGCACCGGCGTTTAGGAATTAAGGTTACCCTGCTAGAGGCGGTCAAGATTTTGCCGCGTGATGATCCAGAATTGGTTGGGGTTCTGGAAAGCAAGCTGCGAAAAGAAGGCGTAGTAATCAGGCAAGATATCCAAGTGACCCAAGTTTCCAAATCAGATAATGGGGTTGAAGTTGAACTTTCAAATGGTGAAAAAATTGAGGGTTCGCATCTTTTGGTTGCCGCTGGTCGGCGGGCAAATTTGGAAAAGCTCAACTTGGCCGCTGCGGGTATTAAGCAGTCCAAAACAGGTATCGAGGTGAATGCCAGTCTTAAAACCAGTAATGCCCGAGTTTACGCTATTGGAGATGTCATTGGTGGACTTCAATTCACCCATGTGGCCGCTTATCACGCTGGGATAGTGCTTCGGTCTAGTCTTTTGAGCTTGCCATCCGGTGTTAAAAATGGCCATATACCCTACGTTACTTTTACCGAACCTGAATTGGCCCAGGTTGGAGCCACTGAAGGCGCAGCGCGGAGTAAATACGGCAGTAAATTAGCGGTTTGCCGGTTTTCATATAATGAAAATGACCGTGCCATTGCGGAAAGATCAACAGAAGGAATTATCAAAATCCTCATCTATCGAGGTAGGGTAGTGGGGGTTTCGATTGTCGGTCGCCAAGCTGGTGAGCTTATAAATTTTTGGGCGTTCGTCATTGCAAATGGCATTAAATTGTCGAAGATTGCGCAGATGGTTGCAGCTTATCCAACGCTGGGCGAAATAAACAAAAGGGTGGTTGGTAAGTATTTTGCACCACGCCTTTTTGAAAGCGCAGGTGTCAAATGGTTGGTGCGCTTTGTGCAAAAGTGGGTGCCTTAGGTCATGTTTAACACATTGTCTGGCCGGTTTTTGGTGTTGACGATTGTGTTCGTTATGTTAGCGGAGATTTTTATTTTCATCCCATCCATTTCTCGATTTCGAGTTGAATTCTTGTCGGCGCGAATTGAAAGAGCGCAAATTGCTTCGCTCGCATTGCTAGCAGACGAAATGCTTTCACCTGAGCTGGAAGAAGAGCTGCTTGAAAATGCTGCAGTTTTTAATGTTGTGCTGCGCCGAAACGCAACGCGAGAATTGGTTTTAACATCTGAATTACCGCAACCAGTGCATTATACGTTTGATTTAAGATCGGCAACAACCTGGGACTTAATAAGTGATGCATTAAGCAGACTGGCTGACCCAAGGATTAGGGTCATCAGGGTAATCGGGGAACCTCGGCTTATGGGTGGTTCATTGATCGAAGTTACTTTGCAAACCCAAGATTTGCGCAATGCCATGATCAATTATGGCCTGCGTATCTTTATTTTATCCGCTGTTATCTCCGCATTCACGGCATTATTGCTCTTTTTGGCTGTTCGCATTGTTATGGTAAAGCCCATTAACCGGGTGATCCAGCATATGAAGTCTTATGCTTTGTCGCCAGAAGATGTTCGGCAAATTATCCAACCCAGTGCAAAAATTTCTGAGCTAAAGGAAGCCGAAGTTGCCTTGCAGACAATGCAAAATCAACTGACCGGAGCGTTAAAACAAAAGCATAGATTGGCGCAACTTGGCGAAGCAGTTTCCAAATTAAGTCATGATTTAAGAAATATACTGAGCACTGTGCAATTGCTTTCTGACCGTATGGAAAGTAGCCAGGATCCCTTAGTAAAAAGCCTTGCGCCCAAACTAATCACAAGTGTTTCAAGAGCGGTAACTTTAACAGAGAGCACATTGCATTTTGGTAAAGCGCAGGAGCCATCGCCGCAAATTAGGCAGGTTGAACTATACCAGATTGTGGAAGATGTTATAGTTAATGAGCGCATGTGGGTGGCAGGCAAAAATACAATTATCTCTAGTTCGGTTCCAAAAAATTTGATTGTTAGTGCAGATCCAGACCAGCTTCACAGAGCTTTGTCCAATCTTGTGCGAAATGCGCGGCAAGCTATCGATTTACAAGGAACCGAAGGAACAATCAACGTATCTGCTTCACAGGATACCGAAATGTGGCTTATTGATGTTTTAGATACAGGTTTAGGTTTGCCTAAAGAGGCCCGTTCGCATTTGTTTGAACCCTTTAGAGGGTCTGTACGTAGGGGTGGTATTGGGCTGGGCCTGTCAATTAGCCAAGAGTTAATTCGGGGCCATGGGGGTGAGATAAATCTTGTTTGGTCCAACCAAAATGGCACAAAATTTCGAATTAATTTACCTAAATAGTTCGAAGAGCAATGAGTTGTTCAACAAATTAGTTTTTGGCGAAACTATTTTTGCCTCTTGCAAAGCCTGAACGAGTGGCTTAGATCGCGGCTATAGGCACCGGTAGCTCAGCTGGATAGAGTACTTGACTACGAATCAAGGGGTCGGGGGTTCGAATCCTCCCCGGTGCGCCACTTATCATCAGACCAAAGCAGTCTACTGATAGATAACCCACTGATAACATTATCATAAATAGCA
>CBFHXE010000033.1:0-26161 GCA_965659715.1 uncultured Paracoccaceae bacterium
CCAGCATTATGGTTAACGAGGGCATCATTCACGAATTCTCGGCTGGATGTTAGGCTTCTAGGCTCTTCACTGCTCAAGATTGTAATAAGATACTTGTTCTGGCCGTCAGCACCGAACCAGTACCAGTTCATTACGGTTCCAAATGTGTAGGTGGCAATGACGATAGATACCAAAGCGAGAGGCAAACCCCAGACTTTTATGTTGTAAGCAAGGAAAACAACGGTTGCTCCAAATAAAATAAATGGTAGCCAATCTTTGGTTGTATTCAAACAGGCTGGATCATCTGCTGAATCTGGAGCTGGTAGTCCATATAACTCTGCAAAATCTATCTCTGCCTGCAAAGCCTCTGCCATCAGTCGAGTTCTGTCACCAGTGAAAACATCAATAAGACAGACGGCTTCCAGTTCAATCAAATAACTCAATGAGATTGCCGCAGCAGAAGTTACTAAAGCAATATCCAGAAAAAGCCCAAATCTTCTGAGAACTGGTTTCTTGTCTACCCAGCTTCTCCAAACCGAATGCTTCAGCACCACGATTAACATCATCCAGAAAAAAACAATTGGATAAAGCCATTCAGTTGGAAACCGCCTAATCCTAAAAAACTCGGACCCTGTTATATTTCTCCACAGTTCATCCCATCCTGGGATGGCTGGGGTTACATTTATGAGGCCGACTAGAACAAGCAGCAAGGCGAGTGTATAGACTAGACGCTCAACAGCAGTCTTTGAACTGGTGTTTAGGGTTTCTTGTGATTGATCTTGTTTTGTCATGTCGGCTTCAAATATGTTGGGAATTGATGATATTTTTTAATCACGTGGGGCGACCGAAGAGGCCGCCCCAACTTTTTCCAAAGTTACGATTTAGGGTTTTGCACAGTCTGGCACTGAATACCCGGCTTCTTCCCAAGCGCGAACTGCGCCTTTGTGAAACTTAACTGGGTTTGGGCCACATAGGCCGGCAGACTTCTGATCAATAAGACCAAAGTTCAGTGTTTGCATAAAAGGTGCAATTGCCTTATGTGCGTCAAGGTTTTCGATATGTGCTTTGGTAAGCTGGTATGCTATTTCTTCATCCATACTTTTGTGGACCATATCGCCACCAGGTACTGATTTACCACGGAACATATCGTCTTCTGATACAACCGTCCAACCATCACCCATCGCGGCTTTGATTTCTGCTAAAGGGACGACATATGGGCTGGAGCCCGGTTTATTGAGAAATTTTTGAGCCGCCTTGGATTCAAAAACATCTTTGGGCATAGAGTGCATAGTCATTGCGCCTGCGGCACCGGCCTGTGTCACCCTTGGACCTGGGAACATGGCTGGAATAACAGCAACGTCAACAGAACCTTCCACAATCGCTGTTGGCATCTGACCCCAGTTTACTGTGACCGATTCGTAGTCTTCGTCGGATTTCAGTCCTGCAAATAGCTGGATGAGACTTTTTGAGTTTATGGTTGCAGTTCCTTTTGGCGGGCCGTTCAGTACTTTTCTACCCTTCAAATCACTCCAACCCGATATGCCATTTGCATCGTATGCATACATGGTAAAGATACTAAAGGTGTATGGGTAGAGGAGCTGGATGTTTGCCGCAAGTTCAGCCCCCTTTTCTTTACCTAATTTCGCATACGGACCAGCAGCGCGCGCCATAAGGAAGGGTAAAACATGGGGACCGCTTGCTATATCAATTTTACCTTCGGCAAGCGCCATCATAAATTTCGTGCCGGTTTGACCATCTTTTAGCTGAATGTTTGCGATACCGCGATCAGCAGCATGTGCTACAAGCGCCGCAGCTGTGAGCCCTCCTGCCGTGCCCGCTCCCGCGGCGTTTGAAACCAGATTGACCTCGGCCATCGCCGCCGCGCCAGTCAAAGTTGTTGTGACGGCAAGCGCGGCCACTTTAAGCATTGTTTTCATTTTTTCCTCCCTGTGCTTTATGTATGACCCATTTTTGGGTTAGATCCCTATTGAATTTTTTTGGTTCAAGTTTTCCTCAATGAGAGCCAACAGAAAGTTCAGCCAAATTATTCTTCCAAGCTGAGTTTCCGCTTCCAACTAAAGAGAACCTCGGGCCCCAAGAGCATTAAAACCAAATAACTTCACGTCACTAAAAAGGACTATTTGGGATCCCAAAGTCAAGAAAAATTTGAAAAAAATAGGAAAATACTCATTCATTACTTATGCGTGGGATCCCATAAATGCCATGACGTCAACCAGTTAGCATTGGATTTACGCCTAAAATACAACTCATTGGAGATCGAGTGATTTGTTTTCTCGACAAATCGATTATTGTTTTGACTAAGAGTGCCTAGCCCCATCTGATTGGTCCAAGACGATTGCTAGTGCATGATTGGCCTTTGGTCCATCGGTATGATGGTTTCGGTTTGCGCAAGGCAGCAATGCGGACTAAGTTACCCTTTACAAGCACAACACCAATTTCCGGTTCGGGAAACTATGATTTAAACCCGCGCTGCTCAGATGCGCGCTGCTTTCTGTAAATCGCAGAATACCTTGAAGCGCTGGTTGTGTCGTTTGGCCAATTTTCCAGAGACAGGGTGCAAGATTTCGTCTACGCTCGACATTTCGTTCATTGCCTCTTGAATGGCACCAAAAGTACCGCCAGATACGGCGCCAAGCATCGCCGCACCAAGCAGGACGGGTTCGGGACTTCCTGGCTCAGCGATGGCAACGCCTGAAGCGTCGGCAAGAAGTTGGTGCACCAATTGGCTTTGTCCGGCACCGCCACTGATAACTATGGTATTTGTTTGCACGCCTTGGGCGCGTTGCGCTTCGATAATCTGGCGCAACCCGTATCCAAGCCCAGATATTCCAGCCACATAAAGCGCGATTAGGCTTTCTAGGTCTTGTTCAAACCCAAGCCCTGAAATAATTGCGCGCATGTTCGGATCTGCCAGGGGCGATCTGTTGCCAAGGAAGTCGGGCACGACGATGACCTGACCTGCCAGAGTGATTGCTTGTGAAAAAGACCGGCTGCGATGGGACGCTTCGGTCACTAGAAAATCGGGTAGAGACAGGTTGGGCTTGTCGGCAAGACCAGACGCACGTGCCGACGCAGGATGGGAAGTCAGAAGATGCGCAATGGCAGAACCCGCCGCAGATTGCCCGCCCTCGTTCAACCAAAGCCCCGGCACCGCCGCGCTCCTGTGCCGCCTCGTGTTGCGTCTAAAGGAACCGGTGATCGATCCGCTCAACCTCGCAGACACTTGATGCGCCCACTGCAATACATGAGGTAGACTTTTTGCGATTTCACAAAGCTCTTATGTCAAAGCTAGAAAATAAGCTGAAAAATCGTGCAATTTTTACTGAGCAAGTAATCTTATGTAGTCTATAGGTGCTTTAACTGCCGCAAGCACTAGCCAGGATCAGGATCTATTCGCCCCTAAGCTAGAAACCTTCGCATAATCTTTTCGGCGCCGTCCGGGTCATCCCGATGCGGGCCATGGCCGCAACCCTCAAACATGTGAAGGCGCGCATTATCGCCGATCGCGTCAGCAATGGCGTGAGAGCACACCGGCGGTGTGACAGGGTCGATGGTGCCTCCGATCACTAGCGTCGGACAGGTGATGTCCGCAATCTCGTCCCGCAAATCCATTCGGGCCATTTCGTCCGCAAAGAAATGGACGGCCACTTCAGGACGCTGGATGGCACGATCACGAAATACACCCGCATCTGGTGCGTTCGGATTGCTGTATAGCGGCAGACACACCTTGCCATAGGTATCATAGGCGGCTTGGGATGGGGTGCTAAAGAACTGACGCGCCACCTCTGCTGCATGCTCGCCGCCAAGCTGGCGCATCATTTTCATAGTCTCGTCTAAACGAAACTGAGCAGCCGTCGAAGACAGGATCAGTTTTGATAAACTTGCAGGATGCCGCGCTGCGTAATGCATCGCCACCATGCCCCCGAAAGACTGACCAAAGAGCACAGGCGCATCGATGCCCAGAGTGTTGCAAAACACTGCAATATCGTTAGCCCATTGATCCAGATACCAGCTGTCTTGTTCACCTGATGAGCGTCCGCAGCCGCGATGATCGAGATAGATCAACTGATGCGTATCGCTGTAGCGGTCAAAATAAGGGCGCAACGTTGAGTGATCGTAGCCGGGGCCGCCATGTAATAAGATCATTGTGGGGCGCTGTGTCATATCAGGGCTGCCAGCATCAAGGCCTTCACCAACCACGTCAAAAAACAATCGGGCGGATCCGACATCAACAAACATAGCACAGCTCTTTTACGTTATGTTCCATCCGAAGGTTCCCTAGTAGGTATGATTTGCATCAAGTGTGGAGGTTATGCGCTATGACTTCAAGCCTGCTCAGGCCAACGCCCACTTCTGACATCCAAAGAAGTACGTTCCTGTGGTGGAAATTGGTTGTGCATTCGGGTGCTGTTTGGCTTTGTAATATACGAGATAAGAGTTCAAGGATTTTCTATAAATACTAAAATGCAAACTGATGGAGGATTGGAATACACTTTTTCCTCGTTGCCAAACTTCAAAATAATAAGGTACAACCCGCGTAGAAAGCCCCTATTAATTTTAGCGTCTATACACCGATGATCTCGGTGATAAGGCATGTCAGCCAATGCTCGATAATATATCTCTCGCCGCGCGCGCAGGGTTGCTGGCGCGGGTGATCGGGCGGCCCACGACGATATGATCTGCACCGGCCGCAATTGCCTCTGCTGGGGTCTTGACGCGCTTTTGATCTCCAAGGTCTGCCCCCAGCGGGCGAACGCCCGGTGTGACCACCAACTTATCCTCACTGCTGGGCAGGCTGCGGATATGCGCGACTTCATTCGGGGAAGCGATGACCCCATCTGCGCCCGCTTCAAATGCGCGTTCAGCCCGTTCAATGACAAGGTCTTCTATTGTACCGGGCTTGAGCAAGCAGCCGTCGAGATCGGCGCGGTCAAGCGATGTCAAAATGGTGACCGCTAGGATTTTTAGATCTTTGCCGCCAGCGCCTTCTTTTGCAGCGGCCACAACCTGCGGGTCGCCATGGACGGTCAGAAAATCTAGATCAAACTGCGCCAATCCTCGGACCGCGCTTTCGACTGTCGCCCCGATGTCGAACAGTTTCATATCAAGGAAAACACGTTTGCCATGCTCGTGCTTTAGCTCATTGGCGAGCCCTAATCCGCCGCTTGTTAGCATCCCGAGCCCAATTTTATAAAAGCCCACAGCATCGCCGAGTTTTTGGGTAAGGTTGAGCGCGCTCACTGCATCGGGAACATCTAAGGCTACAATTAGGCGATCATCGTTCATCTGCGGAGCCTTTTTTTCAATCCGGAGCTGTATACGCGGTGAATTAAAGCCGCGTCAAGCTACAAGCTCGTCTTCGAGCACGGTGAGTTCCTTATCAAAAAAACTTTCTCGGTTCCGCTTGAAATTTCGGGAAGTTTTGCCAATTGCCTCTTGGCAACTTTGAGCAACTCAGCGGCGATTTGAGCGTCCTCTTTGGTATGTGTGCTGGTCTTACACTGCAATTGAATTGTTGCCTCGTTTGTTTGCATGCGCAAAACAAAGGTGTCCAGGGTGTTGTCACCTGCAAGATGTGCTGGATAGTACTCGACATTGTGGATTTCCATGACCTGTTCTTTCGCTAAAGGTTCTGACTATGACACAGTTAAATTTCTTCATGGCACAAAAATGTTTTAATTGGATCTTCTTTCGCCCTTTTTAAAGACATGCTGCCATAACTCATAATTTCAAACTATTTGAATGTGCCTTGGCTGCCTTGACCGATTGCTGTGTAATTCCCATATAAAATATCGCAAGGCCCATAAGTTGCGTGCTGTTGAACAGGCGCAAAAGCAAATGGGCGCTTATGAAAGAAGGAGATAACCATGGACTTAACCAAGTTCACGGAGCGCGCGCGCGGATTTGTACAAAGCGCGCAAACCATCGCGGTTCGGGAAGATCATCAAAGATTGGAGCCGCTACATCTGTTAAAGGCCTTGATGGATGATCGCGAAGGCTTTGCGGCAAATTTAATTACCCGCTCGGGTGGTGATGCAGCGCAACTATCCGCGCAGATAGAACAAGCTTTTGCAAAGCTTCCCAAAGTCTCTGGTGGATCAAGCCAAATGATTTTGGATACCAGCACTGCAAAAGTGCTCAGCGAAGCGGAAAAGCTTGCTGAAAAAGCCAAAGATCAATTTGTGACTGTTGAACGTATCCTGACAGCTTTGGCGGTGGTGCGATCCTCAGCCAAAGATGTGTTGTTGGCAGCCAAGGTGAGCGCGCAGAGTTTAAATGCTGCAATCAACGATTTGCGCAAAGGTCGCACTGCCGATAGTGCCAGTGCGGAAGATAATTACGAAGCCTTGGAAAAATATGCCCAAGATTTGACGGCTGCGGCCGAGGCGGGAAAAATAGACCCGATTATTGGCCGCGACGACGAAATTCGCCGCGCAATGCAGGTTCTGTCGCGCCGGACCAAGAACAATCCGGTGCTGATTGGCGAGCCGGGCGTGGGAAAAACAGCGATCGCCGAAGGGATAGCCTTGCGGATCGTCAACAAAGATGTGCCGGAATCGCTGCGCAACAAACGCTTGATGGCGCTTGATATGGGCGCGCTCATTGCCGGTGCGAAATACCGCGGTGAATTCGAAGAGCGGCTTAAGTCAATCCTGACGGAAATTTCCACCGCTGCAGGTGAGATTATTTTGTTCATCGACGAAATGCACACGCTGGTTGGCGCAGGAAAATCAGAAGGCGCAATGGATGCGGCAAATTTGATTAAACCGGCTCTGGCGCGCGGTGAACTGCACTGTATCGGGGCCACAACGCTGGATGAATATCGCAAATATGTTGAAAAAGACGCTGCCCTTGCGCGCCGCTTTCAACCGGTCATGATTTCCGAGCCCAACGTGGATGATACCGTCAGCATTCTGCGCGGCATCAAGGAAAAGTACGAATTGCATCATGGGGTACGGATCACCGATGGCGCTTTGGTGTCGGCGGCGACCCTGTCGAACCGGTATATTACTGACCGGTTCCTGCCGGATAAAGCAATCGACCTTATGGATGAAGCGGCCAGCCGTTTGCGGATGCAGGTGGATAGCAAACCAGAAGAGCTTGATGCATTGGACCGGGAAATTTTGCAAAAGCAAATCGAAGCGGAAGCGCTGCGCATTGAAAAGGACAAGGCGTCAAAAGATCGGCTTGCGGTGCTGGAAAAAGATCTATCCGAGCTGCAGGATAAAAGCACTACCATGACCGCCCAATGGCAGGCCGAGCGTGACAAGCTTGCCGGCGCGCGCGATCTAAAAGAGCAACTTGACCGCGCACGCGCTGATTTAGAGCTGGCCAAACGGGACAGCAATCTGGCCCGTGCAGGCGAGCTGTCCTATGGGGTGATCCCGCAGCTGGAAAAAGCCTTGGCCGAGGCCGAAATGGCCGACCGTCAGGGCATGATGGTTGAAGAAGCGGTCGACCCCGAACAAATCGCGCATGTGGTTGAGCGCTGGACTGGAATTCCGATGGCCAAAATGCTTGAAGGCGAGAGGGAAAAGCTTTTGCGTATGGAAGATGAAGTACAACAGCGGGTAATTGGCCAAGCCCCTGCCGTGCGCGCCGTGGCCAATGCGGTGCGCCGCGCACGCGCCGGGCTGAACGATGAAAACCGCCCGCTGGGATCGTTTTTGTTTCTTGGGCCGACAGGGGTTGGCAAAACCGAATTGACCAAGGCGGTTGCCAATTTCCTTTTTGACGATGACGGCGCCATGGTGCGTATAGATATGTCCGAGTTCATGGAAAAACATGCGGTGGCGCGGCTCATCGGGGCGCCTCCGGGGTATGTCGGCTATGATGAGGGCGGCGTTTTAACCGAAGCCGTGCGCCGCAGACCCTATCAGGTTGTGCTTTTTGACGAGGTCGAAAAAGCCCACCCGGATGTATTTAACGTGCTGCTTCAGGTTCTGGATGACGGGGTGCTGACCGATGGGCAGGGGCGAACTGTTGATTTCAAGCAGACCTTGACCATCCTTACATCTAACTTGGGCTCACAAGCCTTAAGCGAATTGCCACAAAACGCGGATAGTGCAACGGCAAAGCGTGATGTGATGGATGCGGTGCGGTCGCATTTCCGCCCAGAGTTTTTAAACCGTTTGGACGAGACAATCATCTTTGACCGGTTGAGCCGTGAAGATATGACCGGCATCGTCTCGGTGCAGTTGCAGTTGCTTTATAACCGTCTGTCTTCCCGCAAGATCAAGCTTTCACTCAGTGATGCGGCACAGAAATGGCTGGCAGATGAAGGCTATGATCCGGTTTTTGGGGCGCGGCCCCTCAAGCGTGTTATTCAACGGGCTTTGCAGGATCCGCTGGCCGAAATGATCCTTGCTGGTGATATTAGCGAGGGCGAAACGCTGGCTGTGGATGCAAGCACTGATGGGCTGATTATTGGCGATCGTTTGAGCCAGTCAAATCAGAAAGCCCCGGATCAGACTGTTTTACACTAACGCGTTTGGCGTGTTGAATTGGGTTTAAGGGCGCGGTTTAAACTGCGCCCTTTCTCTTTGGTGTGATTTATTCTTTTGGTACAGTTTCAAAGAGCCCGCTGTATTGCGTGCGCAACGCAGCTTTCTGAACCTTTCCCATGGTATTTCGTGGCAACTCGGGCACGATCTTATACGCCCTTGGCAGTTTGAACTTTGCCAGTTTTTCCTGCATTTCTTCGGCAAGCCAGCTTGGTTCTACTTTCGCGGCCGGCTCGGCCACAACAACCGCCACCACGGTTTCGCCAAAATCGGGATGCGGCACGCCAATAACAGCAGTTTCAAGCACCCCCGCAAGATCATCGAGCGCTGCTTCGATTTCTTTGGGGTAGATATTAAAACCGCCGGAAATAATTAAATCTTTGTCGCGGCCCACAATTTGAAAGTATCCCTCTTCGTCGATCTGCCCAAGGTCACCCGTGATAAAAAATCCGTCTTCACGTAATTCGGCCGCAGTTTTTTCGGGCATTTTCCAATAGCCTTGAAACACATTTGGCCCGCGCACTTCAATCATGCCAATCCCGCCCTGCGGCAGGGTCTGGCCCGTTTCCGGATCTGTGATTTTCACCTCAATCCCGGGCAGCGGATGCCCGACTGTGCCCGCGCGCCGTGTGCCGGAATAGGGGTTTGAGGTGATCATATTGGTTTCGGTCATCCCGTAGCGCTCAAGTATGCGGTGGCCAGTGCGCTGTTCAAATTGTTTGTGGGTTTCGGCCAGCAGCGGCGCGCTTCCGGAAATGAAAAGCCGCATATTTTGGGCGGCCTTCTGGTCAAACTGTGGATCATCCAGCAAACGGGTGTAAAACGTGGGCACGCCCATCAAGGCGGTTGAAGATGGCATATCGCGGATCAAAGCACTGCGATCAAAGGTTGGATAGAACCGCATCGCACAGCCAGTTAAAAGGCAAATATTGGTGGCGACAAATAATCCGTGGGTGTGAAAAATCGGCAACGCATGCAGCAGCACATCGGACTTGGAAAATTGCCAATAGTCAGCCAGTGTTTGTGCATTGGACAAAAGGTTGTTTTGGCTTAGCATTGCCCCTTTGGACCGGCCTGTGGTGCCTGATGTGTACAAAAATGCCGCCAAATCATCGGCAGTTCGAGGGCAGACATCAAAATGGTCTGGCTGATCATCCGCACGCTCGCTAAAGCTGCCAGAGCCATCTGAATTGAGCACCAAAAGCTCGGCCTTATATTTGGCAGCCAGGGGTGTCAGGGTTTCGTAAGCAGCGCCGTCACATAGCATCATTTCAGCGCCAGAGTTTTCAATAAAATAGTCGATTTCCGCCGCTGTATATCCGCTGTTTAACGGCAAAAAAATCACGCCGGCCGCAACGCATGCTGCATAAACCGCAAGTGCTTGGGGTGACTTTTCCACCTGCACAGCCAACCGGCTGCCCGGCGTCAGGCCAGCGCTCGTCAGCACGTAGGCAAATTGCGCGCTGCGGCGCAAGAACTGATCATGGGTCCAAGGGGTTTGATCGGGCAGGATCAAAAATGTGGTTTGGGCATTTTCGTGGGGCTTGAACAGATTATCATAAAGCGGATTTGTCATGGGGCTATGCCGGTCCCTAGCCGTCCGCCAAAAGCTGCCCCATTCTATGCATGGCCAGACTATATCCTTGGGCGCCACAGCCGGCTATGACGCCGTTTGCGCGCAGCGATACATATGAATGATGGCGAAAGCTTTCGCGGCTGTAGATGTTCGAGACATGCACTTCGATCACTGGCCCGTCAAACATGTTGAGCGCATCCAGAAAGGCAATCGACGTATGGCTATAGCCTGCAGGATTGATAATAATCCCGTCTGCTTTGGTGCGTGCGTCTTGGATCCAGTCGATGATCTGACCTTCGTGATTGGATTGTTTAAGACTAACCTCAAAGCCCAGCTCATTGCCGACAGCCTGACATTGCGCCAAAACATCCTCAAGCGTGTCCTGACCGTAGAGCTCTGGCTCACGCGTGCCCAACATGTTCAAGTTTGGGCCATTCAGAATTTGGATATGTTTCGCCATGATGCGATTTCCTTTTACTGGCTCGCAGTCTTAAGATGCTTATGCCATGGGATGCAAGCAAATTAAAGATAGGCCCAAAGGATCAGGCCAGCGCCCAGAATAACCCTATAGATCACATAAGGTGTGAAGCTCACCGATTTGAGCAGGCGCATCATTAGCCCGAGCGCAATAAAGGCCGAAATTGCAGCACATCCTGCGGCGATCGCTGCGTCGCCCAAAGCAGAGGTTTCAACCGTGCCGATCAAGTCCAAGCTTGATAGCCCGCCTGCCGCAAGGATGACTGGCACAGACATGAGCATCGAAAACCGCGCAGCATCACGGCGCTGATAGCCCATAAGGCGCGCACCTGTGATGGTTATTCCAGACCGAGAGGTACCTGGAATCAACGCCAATGCCTGCCATAGGCCCAAGACAACTGCCTGACGAAGCGTCCAGTCGGCGGCAGGTTTTTGCCGATCCGGTGTCCGGTCTGCCCACCACAAAAGCAGCCCAAAGCCCAGCATTGCCCAACCGATTAGCGCAACATTGTCGCGCATTGCCAAATCCACCCCTGTGAGCTTGAGGCCAAGTCCAAACAGAACCGCTGGGATGGTTGCAACAATCAAACACAGCGCCAATTGCGCATCAGCAGTGTTTGTTTTGCGGCGGCTCAGCGCGATCAAGCCACGTAGAACACGCAGCATATCCCGCCAGAAATACGTCATTACCGCAACCAATGTCCCCAAATGTACTGCAACATCAATAAGTTGACCCTGATCCTCTAAATTTGTGAGATTGGGTAAAAGGATAAGATGTGCACTTGAAGAAATTGGTAAAAACTCAGTTATGCCTTGTATTATTGCAAGCAAAATCAAGTGTAATACTGGCATTAAGGCAACCCTTTTTAAGTATGCGCATAGCTATAAAGAACTGCTTTGGAAAGAAAAGCCATTTTTTATGTCCGATTCGGACCTAAAAATAATTGTTGAACCAAGTTTTTAGGCCAGATAGAATGAAAAATTCTAAAATAGGTCAGCACTTGTGACTTTTATCAGGTGCTGGTTTCCTCTAAAGACAGCTGGATTGGAATCGGAGATCCTAAATGGCCAAGCAACCTATGCTAAAATTCGTGTCGCTCGACAGATCGATGCCGGACAAACGCAGCGCTCAAAACAGAGCGCAGGATTTTGACGAAATTTATGCTGAGTTCGCTGCCGCAAAAGCACAGGAACAAGCCAGCCGCTGCAGTCAATGCGGCGTGCCCTATTGTCAGTCGCACTGCCCCCTGCACAATAATATACCGGACTGGCTTTTGCTGACTGCTGAGGGCCGTCTTGAAGAAGCTTATGATGTCTCGCAAGCGACCAATACGTTTCCGGAAATTTGCGGCCGGATTTGTCCGCAAGACCGGCTGTGCGAGGGCAACTGCGTTATCGAGCAATCAGGACACGAAACGGTCACGATTGGTGCTGTTGAAAAATACATCACAGATACGGCTTGGGAAAACGGCTGGGTAAAACCGATCTCTCCGATCACCGAACGGGATCAATCCGTGGGTATTATTGGCGCTGGGCCGGGCGGGTTGGCCGCAGCAGACCACCTGCGGCGCGCGGGCATACAAGTGACCGTTTATGACCGGTACGATCGGGCGGGCGGCTTGCTCACCTATGGTATTCCGGGCTTTAAGTTGGAAAAAGACGTGGTGATGCGGCGCAACGAGCAATTGATAGCCGGCGGCGTTACACTAAAATTAAACTGTGATATCGGCCATGATATTTCATTTGAGGATTTGCGCAGCGCACATGATGCCATCATTATTGCAACCGGTGTGTATAAAATTCGTGATCTTGATATAGCGGGCAGCACCCTAAGCGGTGTGGAGCAGGCTTTAGATTTTCTTACAGTTTCGAACCAGATCAATTTCGGCGATAAGGTTCCGGATTTTGAAACCGGCGCGCTGAATGCCAAAGACAAAAAAGTTGTTGTCATCGGCGGAGGCGATACCGCTATGGACTGTGTGCGCACCGCCATACGCCAAGGAGCAACGTCGGTGAAATGCCTCTATCGCCGAGATCGTGCAAACATGCCCGGATCCCAGCGTGAGGTGCAAAATGCAGAAGAAGAAGGCGTTATATTTGAGTGGCTCTCGGCGCCTGAGGGTTTTGTCAACGATGGCAGGGCCAAAGCGCTCACACCCGACACCACCGAAAAAGGAGCCGTCAAAGGCGTTATGGCTCGAAAGATGCGCCTTGGTGCACCGGATGCCAGCGGCCGCCGCCAACCAGAGATGATTGAAGGCAGTGACTACATAGAAGAAGCAGATCTCGTCATCAAAGCCTTGGGTTTTGAGCCAGAGGATTTGCCGACACTGTTTGATCAACCCGAACTGCCAGTCACCCGCTGGGGGACCGTCAAGGCAGAGTTTGAAACCGGGAAAACCGACATGCCGGGTGTTTATGCCGTTGGCGATATTGTTCGCGGCGCATCCCTGGTCGTTTGGGCCATTAAAGATGGCCGCGATACTGCAGAGACCATTTTGAGAGACTTGGCACCTGCCGCGTCATTTGCAGCCGAGTGATCTGCGCCATGCCCAACACACCTAAAGGTGCTCTTATTGCACCAACACTAACATATTCAAGCCGTTCGCCGTCAAAGGAGACATGCCATGACTAATTTTAATTCAGACTGGGCCGCAACACAAAAGGTCAAGCGGGCATGGATGGCGGAAAATAGCCTGTATCGCACCGAAGACGAGCACGCCTCTTGCGGTGTAGGACTTGTGGTTTCAATTGATGGAAAACCCAGCCGAAAAGTGGTTGAAAACGGTATTAACGCGCTCAAAGCAGTTTGGCATCGCGGCGCTGTGGACGCAGATGGAAAAACCGGTGACGGAGCGGGTATTCACGTGCAAATTCCTGTGCCGTTCTTTTACGATCAAATTCGCCGCACTGGGCATGAGCCGCGAAAAGGCGAATTAATCGCGGTCGGTCAGGTGTTTTTGCCGCGCACTGACTTTGGCGCACAGGAAACCTGCCGGACGATTGTCGAAAGTGAAGTTCTGCGGATGGGCTACTATACCCACGGCTGGCGCCATGTGCCGGTCGAAGTGGATTGCCTTGGCGAAAAAGCCAATGCAACACGCCCGGAAATCGAACAGATTTTGATCAGCAACAGCAAGGGCGTAAGCGAAGAAACCTTTGAGCGTGAACTCTATGTCATCCGTAGACGCATTGAAAAGGCAGCCACCGCTGCCGGCATCGGTGAACTCTATATTGCATCGCTGTCCTGCCGTTCCATCATATACAAAGGCATGATGCTGGCCGAACAGGTCGCGGTATTTTATCCTGACCTGCGCGACGAACGTTTTGAAAGCGCTTTTGCAATTTATCATCAACGCTATTCAACCAATACGTTTCCGCAATGGTGGCTTGCGCAGCCGTTTCGCATGCTTGCCCACAACGGGGAAATCAACACCCTTAAGGGCAATGTAAACTGGATGAAAAGTCATGAAATCCGCATGACAAGTGCCACCTTTGGTGACATGGCAGAAGACATAAAACCTATCGTTCCGAGCGGATCATCCGATTCAGCGGCACTGGATGCCGTGTTTGAAATGCTGGTGCGGGCGGGCCGCAATGCCCCGATGGCCAAAACCATGATGGTGCCCGAAAGCTGGTCACAGCAGGCCAAGGAATTGCCGCAGGCTTGGCGTGACATGTATTCTTACTGCAATTCGGTCATGGAGCCGTGGGACGGTCCCGCAGCGCTGGCAATGACCGATGGGCGCTGGGTCTGCGCCGGTTTGGACCGTAACGGTTTGCGGCCAATGCGCTATGTGGTGACGGGCGATGGGCTTTTAATTGCGGGCTCTGAAGCGGGCATGGTGCCGATTGACGAGTCTACTGTGCGTGAAAAGGGCGCTTTGGGCCCCGGGCAGATTTTGGCCGTGGACGTGGCAGAGGGTCAGCTGTTTCACGATACCGACATAAAAAACAAACTGGCCGCCAGTCAGCCGTTCGGCAGCTGGGTCGAAAAAATCACCGAACTTGATGATGCTTTGGCTAAAGTGTCAGAGCAGCCACTATTTACCGGCGCCGAGCTGCGCAAACGGCAAATTGCGGCGGGCTATTCAGTTGAAGAACTGGAGCAAATCCTTGCTCCGATGGCCGAAGACGGCAAAGAGCCGCTGGCCTCGATGGGCGATGATACGCCCAGCGCTGTTCTTTCCAATAAATATCGCCCGCTGTCGCATTATTTCCGGCAGAATTTTTCTCAGGTCACCAACCCGCCGATTGACAGCCTGCGCGAATACCGAGTGATGAGCCTTAAAACACGGTTTGGCAACCTAAAGAATGTTTTGGACGAAAGCAGCGCGCAAACAGAGATACTTGTGCTCGACAGCCCTTTTGTAGGAAATGCCCAATGGCAAGAACTGACGCGGCAGTTCAACGCAAATCTGGTTGAAATAGACTGTACCTTCGATCTGTCCGACGATGCGATGGCGCTGCAAGCCGGACTTGAACGGATCCGCTCAGAGGCTGAAGATGCTGTGCGCTCGGGCGCTGGGCATCTGGTGCTCACCGATCATCATTCCGGACCTGAAAAAGTTGCCATGCCGATGATTTTGGCCACGTCTGCGGTCCACAGCCATCTGACCCGCAAGGGTCTGCGCACTTTTACATCGCTTAATGTGCGCAGCGCGGAATGCGTTGATCCGCATTATTTTGCGGTGATCATCGGAGCCGGAGCAACAGTGGTGAATGCGTATCTGGCCGAAGACAGCTTGGCTGATCGGATTGAGCGTGGGCTGCTTGAGGGGTCATTAACCGAAATCGTTTCCCGCTATCGCAACGCGATTGATCAAGGCTTACTTAAAATTATGGCCAAGATGGGCATTTCGGTCATTTCCTCCTATCGCGGCGGCTTGAACTTTGAAGCTGTCGGCTTAAGCCGCGCCATGTGCGCCGAATACTTCCCTGGCCTCATCAGCCGTATTTCTGGGATCGGTGTCAGCGGGGTGCAAAAAAAGACCACGGATATCCATGTCACAGGGTGGGGCGCTACTGATACAGTTTTGCCAATTGGTGGGTTTTATAAATCCCGCAGATCCGGCGAAACCCATGCGTGGAAAGCGCAAAGCATGCATATGATGCAAGCGGCCTGTAGCAAAGCCAGCTATGATTTATGGAAACAATACTCGGCGCGGATGCAGGCCAATCCGCCGATACACCTGCGTGACCTTCTGGCGATCAAACCGCTCGGAGCGCCGGTGCTGTTGGAAGAAGTGGAAAGCATCACCTCAATTCGCAAACGCTTTGTCACCCCGGGAATGTCACTTGGCGCGCTCAGCCCCGAGGCGCATAAGACATTAAATGTCGCAATGAACCGCATTGGTGCAAAATCTGACAGCGGCGAAGGCGGTGAGGATCCGGCGCATTTTCATCCAGAGCCCAACGGCGATAACCCGTCGGCCAAAATCAAACAGGTTGCCTCAGGTCGCTTTGGCGTGACCGCAGAATACCTCAACCAGTGCGAAGAGTTGGAAATTAAGGTGGCCCAAGGGGCCAAACCGGGCGAAGGGGGTCAGCTGCCCGGGATGAAGGTGACCGATTTGATCGCGCGGCTGCGCCATTCAACCAAGGGTGTTACGCTCATCTCGCCGCCGCCGCATCATGATATTTATTCGATCGAAGACCTTGCCCAGCTAATCTATGATCTCAAACAGATCAATCCGCGCTGCAAGGTCACCGTCAAATTGGTGGCCGCCTCTGGGGTTGGCACCATTGCGGCCGGCGTTGCCAAAGCTGAAGCGGATGTGATTTTGATCTCGGGTCACAACGGCGGCACTGGCGCGTCGCCCGCTACGTCGATAAAATTTGCCGGGCTGCCATGGGAAATGGGTCTGACCGAGGCGCATCAGGTCTTGGCGATGAACAATCTACGCGACCGTATTACGCTGCGCACCGATGGGGGTTTGCGCACCGGGCGCGACATCGTGATGGCGGCCATGATGGGCGCCGAAGAATATGGCATCGGCACTGCTGCGCTGATTGCAATGGGCTGCATTATGGTGCGCCAATGCCAGTCCAATACCTGCCCTGTTGGTGTGTGCACGCAAAATGAAGACCTGCGGGCCAAATTTACCGGCTCTGCCGAAAAGGTTGTCAATCTGATCACCTATTATGCCCAGGAGGTGCGTGAAATTTTGGCCAGCATTGGCGCCCGGTCGCTGGACGATATTATTGGCCGCGCTGACTTACTTAGCCAGGTCAGCCGCGGTGCTGACCATCTTGACGATCTTGATTTAAACCCGCTTCTCATTACTGTCGATGGCGCAGATAAGATTGTCTATGACCGTAATCGGCCACGAAATTCAGTGCCTGAGACGCTTGATGCGGAAATTGTGCGGGACGCAGAACGGTTCTTGAAAGAGGGCGAAAAGATGCAGCTGAGCTATGCGGTTCAGAACACGCATCGTTCGGTTGGCACGCGGATATCAAGCCATATCGTTCAAAATTTCGGCATGCGCAACACCCTGCAAGATGATCATCTGACTGTAAAACTGTCCGGCAGCGCCGGGCAGGCGCTTGGCGCTTTTGCCGCGCCGGGCTTAAAGTTGGAAGTGTCTGGTGATGCCAATGACTATGTTGGCAAAGGCCTTTCAGGTGGTACGATCATCGTGCGGCCCCCAATGTCCAGCCCGTTGATTGCTGCGGACAACACGATCATTGGCAACACAGTGCTATATGGCGCCACAGATGGCTATTTGTTTGCAGCGGGCCGGGCTGGCGAACGCTTTGCTGTGCGTAATTCAGGCGCAAAAGTCGTTGTTGAAGGCTGCGGCAGCAATGGCTGCGAATATATGACCGGCGGCGTGGCTGTTGTACTTGGCCCCATTGGCGCAAACTTTGGGGCTGGAATGACCGGCGGCATGGCGTATCTTTATGACCCGCAGGGCCAGACCATTGATATGCTAAATATGGAAACCTTGATGAGCTGTCCGGTCACAGTGCCGCATTGGGCAGATCAGCTCAAAGGGTTGATCAGCCGTCATACTGCAGAATCCGGCAGCCAGAAAGCTGCAGATATCCTGCAGCGATGGGATCTGGAAAAGCAGCATTTTGTACAGATTTGCCCGAAGGAAATGTTGGTTCATCTGCCGCATCCTTTAAGCTTGGAACCGACAAGCATTCCAGCCGAATAATCCCGCTCTCTAGGGCAGCTAAAACTTGCGAAGACCTTGCAGAATTGTGCTTGTTCTGCAGGGTGTTGGCTGTTTCAAGGATTGAATTATAAACTATAAACAGGCATTGATGCAGGACAATTAATATTCTGGACCTGCTTAATGTTGCGCTTGTATCACTCTCCTCTATCGCCCTTTTGCCGGAAGGTGCGGCTTTGTCTTGCTGAAAAACGGGTGGAAGCGGAACTTGTCGAGGAAAAATACTGGGAAAGATCTGCTGATTTTTTGCGCCGCAATCCGGCGGGAAAAGTTCCTATTTTAAGAATTGAAGGCAAAGCCTTTACCGAGAGCATGGCGATTTGTGAGTATCTCGAGGATATTCACCCAGACCCAGAGCTTATTCCAAAAGCCGCTGAAGAGCGGTATGAGGTGCGCCGATTGGTGGCTTGGTTTGATGATAAATTTCATCAAGAGGTAACCTCAAAATTGCTCTATGAGCGGGTTATCAAGAAAATTTCCGGCCAGGGGTTTCCCGATAGCAAAAATGTCAAACAGGGCGCTCGCAGTATCAAATTTCATATTAGCTATATGGAATGGTTGCTGGAGCGGCGGCGCTGGCTTGCCGGTGAGGATATGAGTTTGGCAGATTTTGCGGCGGCGGCGCATTTTTCCGCGTTGGATTATATCTCGGATGTCGACTGGACGCGCTCCCCTGTGGTCAAAGACTGGTATGCAAAGATAAAATCGCGCCCGGCGTTTCGCAGTATCTTGGCAGATCAGGTGTCGGGGTTTCCCCCGCCGCTGCATTACAATGATCTGGATTTTTGATCGCAGCAGTGTTAGGTGGGGGCCTTGCCCCCGCTTGGGTAGACCCAAGCCCCCCCAGAGGTATTTTGCAAAGAAAAAGCCGGAGGGAGTATGCAGCAGTTGAAAGCAGACTTGCAATTCAAGGCCCGTGAAGAAGGCTTTGATGATCTGCGCATCTGCCGCCCTTGGGAAGTGCCAGAGTTGCCAGAGCAGTTAGAGGCTTTTTTGCAAAAAGGCTATCACGGGCAAATGCACTGGCTGGCAGAGCGCCGCGCCTGGCGCGCAGACCCCAGCCAATTATGGCCAGAAGCCAAGTCGGTCATCATGCTGGCCGAGAATTATGCGCCGCAAGACAATCCAATGACGGTGATCGGGCAGGGCGACCGCGGCGCCATATCGGTTTATGCGCGCGGCAAAGATTATCATGATTTGGTGAAAAAGCGGCTTAAACGGGTGGCGCGCTGGCTACTGTCGCAGGCTGGCGGCGAGGTCAAAGTATTTGTTGATACTGCGCCGGTTCCGGAAAAGCCGCTGGCCCAAGCTGCCGGATTGGGCTGGCAGGGCAAGCACACCAATTTGGTCAGCCGAACTTTGGGAAACTGGTTCTTTATCGGATCGATATTCACTACTTTGGAGTTGCCGGCTGATAGGGCTGAGATGGATCACTGCGGGTCTTGCTCAGCGTGTTTGACCGCCTGTCCGACCGATGCATTCCCAAAGCCCTATCAGCTCGACGCGCGGCGCTGCATTTCCTATCTGACGATTGAGCATAAAGGCCCGGTGGCGCCAGAATTGCGCACCAAACTGGGCAACCGAATTTACGGCTGTGATGATTGCCTTGCGGCCTGTCCCTGGAACAAGTTCGCCCAAAGCGCCCGTGAATTGCGGTATCAGGCACGCGATGATTTGGCCGCCCCCAAACTTAGAGACCTGGTGGCTTTAACAGATGCTGCATTTCGCGAAAAATTCTCGGGCAGTCCGATCAAGCGTATTGGTCGCGACAGGTTTGTGCGCAACGTGCTTTATGCCATTGGCAATTCAAAGGACGCTAGCCTGATATCAGCAGCGCGCGCATTATGCGGCGATCCTGATACCACTGTGGCGGATGCGGCAAACTGGGCTGTGGCCCGATTAACCGCAATGTCTTAGACCTTTGACTATTCTGCCGGCTAGGAGGAATTTATACCTTCTTTTCGCATCATTGATGCCAACAGCATTTGTAGCTTAATGAAGCGGGTTTAGAAATTCTGTTAGGCTGTTTCGAACCGAATACCATCGGGTTGGTATTTCTCGGTTTTCATCTTCATATTTCTTTAAAATCGAGCCATCGCAAAAATAAATTCGCATGCCTGTTCTAGGGTAGACATCCAGCCAATAGGCTTCTCTTGGGATAGGGTAATGCCCATCTTCTAAGGCTTGATCAAAAATGCTTTCCAGTTCTTCAAGACAGATTTTCCTTTGTTTTAAATCCAGTTCGTCCAAAGGTCTTGGATAGTCATGAATTTCTGTAAGAATAATCTCTTGAAGTGTCGGCTCTGTTCCAAATAGACTTGTGTTTTCATCTTTAATGCCCAGCTCTTGAAAGTATTCAGGCTGTGCTTCGGGGGCTGGTCTTGAAAATAGATTTGAAAAGAAGCTGCCGCCTTGAGCTGGCGCCTGATCCCGGCTCTGCTGGGCTGTGGCAGGCAATGCCAGTGCAATGCAAGTTGCAATAACAAGAAGTCGCATCACTACTCCTAAAAATCAAAAAAAAATAGAAAAGATGGTATTTGGAACCCGTCTTGGTCAGGATCCAACGGTCTATTTCCAACATTTGGTAAAGAAATTACCGAAGCTTTGTCACAGTTCATTGTATTTTTCACAATCTTGATGGCGATTAACCCAAATGCTGGCTAGGTTTATTTATCGGCTAAGGCGGTCAAACGCTTGGAACTTGATATAGGGTGTAGTCTAAATATTCAACACCATCTAAATCGCACTGAAAAGATGGTATCGTGGTTGACTAAAATCAGTATGATTTTGGATGCTTGGCCTTGCGAAGGATGACGTTGCAAGCCAATAGGGTTTGGCAGCGTTCACATTTCGTATAGGGTGATTTTCAAGCAGTTGTGCGACCACCTCAAGTGGTTTATTTTAAGACTATAATTGTCTTTGGAGTGACGAATGACCGAAGTAACATATTGGAAAGATGTATTTCCGACGCAGCCTTTGATCGATTTCTCGATGAATTTATTTGCAGCAATATTAGTTTTAATTTTCACACTATTTGTGTCCCGGTTGATAAAATCCTGGATCGCCCGTTTGGGGTTTAAATATAGCCAACTTGATGACACGCTTTTTGTGTTTTTGAGCAAGTTTGCCCAGATAGTTGTCTTGGTGGTGGGCACCACTTTTGTGCTCAACAGTTTTGGCGTTCAGACCGCTTCGATCGTAGCCCTTTTGGGTGCGGCCGGTTTGGCGGTTGGTTTGGCCCTACAAGGCACATTGTCGAATTTTGCCGCTGGTATCATGCTGGTGATATTTCGGCCGTTCAAGCGCGGCGACTTTGTGTCAGTGTCCGGTCAATCTGGTACAGTTCGCGAAATATCCATTTTTACCACTGAATTGGCGTCACTGGATAATCTTCAACTGATTATTCCAAATAGTCAGGTTTGGGGATCACCAATAACCAATTATTCTGTTTATGATAGGCGCCGCCTCGATTTGACCTTTGGCGTTGCCTATGCCAGCGATTTGGCAAAGGTGCAGGCCGCGTTAGAAAAAATAGTCGCTGCAGAGGACCGCGCGCACAAAGATCCGGCGCCTTTGGTTAGCGTGAGCGCGCTCAATCAAAGTTCAGTGGATTTTCTGGTTCGGGTGTGGTGCGATGCGTCAGATTATCTCATTCTAAAGTTTGATCTAACGCGGCAGGTCAAAGAAACCTTTGATGCAGAGGGAATTGAAATTCCATTCCCGACAACCACAATCCTAACATCAAAAGATTGAGCCCAGAGGATCATTCCACCTACCGTCGAAAGTGGCATTTCAGACCGGCTTCAGGCGGTTTATGGAAAATTATCTGTTAGATATAAAAAAGGCAAAAGGGCAGATTAGCTGTCCTTTCGCCTTCATTAACTTGTAGATAAAGCTTCTTAGAGCTTGCCGCTTGATGGCGCTTCTGGAACAACTGTCGTTGCCATTGGCTCAGCAGTTTCGCAGCCAGCAACGAATAGAGTACCAAACAGAGCCAGGCAGATTACAACCAGTTTTTTCATAATTTTTCTCCTCTTCACATAATGTGAATTCTATTAAGAACTGTGCACTCCCACTGGATACTGTAAACCGTGATCGACAATCAAGCGAAAAGATAGCGGTTTAGTGCTTTAGTACAGTTTTGAGGATTTAGAGCCGCAAGACTAGCCAATATAGAAGCCCTTCAGAAAAGAACTGATCACCAAACGCCGTTTGCCAAAGCCCTATTTGGCAAGGCTTAAACGAATGCAAACTAAGAGTAAATTTTTTGAATGGACAATTCTTAGTGTTTTTGTCAACTTAAAAAATGAAGCCGACTAGCCCATCCAAATACAATGGCTTTGTGAAATTCAGTAACCCTTGGAGACTGGTATGGACGACACCCCAGACGATCAAGATAGTGAAAGGTCACGCCAAACCCTGCGGCAGGGTTTTATTGAGCTTTTGCAACAAGTGTTTTGGGAAAACCGTCCTGGCGATCAGAATTTAGAAAGTATTGAAGACTTAATTAAACGAAGTGAGAGAATGCCATGACTGTTATGAATACAATAATTCAACCAAGTGACATGCCAAAACCATCACCGGTAGCCAATGAGTTGCCCACCTATGATGCACGTAAGCTTCTTGGTAATGGAATTCTGGGCCGACTTGTCTTGGATGACCAGCTTTACTTTTTGCGCATCACACGCGCTGGCAAGCTGATTTTGACGAAATGAAAATGCCGCTTACAAGCCACCGCGGTGGAGTTTCGGTTGGTGTTTTAAGAAATGCCGACGTGTGGGAGGCCAAGCTGATCATTAGTCTGCGCATGTGGTTTAGTGGATTAAGTGGCCGCGCAGACGTTTATGAGGCATTTTCAAGCCGATTTTCATCCGAGTGTGCAACTCAGGAATTCGAAACTTTTGAGCGCCTGTTAAACTCAATATCCATTTATGCCCACCGGCCTTTGTTGCTCCACGATGTGGAATGTTCTTGCATTGGCGTAGATGAACAGATTTTTGTCCATTTGGTTGCTACCGCCAGTTCGGGGGATCTTCGCGAGGCGTCATTAATTGCCACTTTGCTAATAGGCGCGGCTCAGGCCGAGAATATCGCTCTTTTGGCAGCGCAAGTTGGCCAAACTGTCAAGAAGATGTCTCTTACCAGAACTAATGTGAATGCCCGGTCACCAAGAACGTCTGCCCAACTTCACTGACCCGTGTAAGTATATAACCTGACAAAGATCAGTTCGGATCAAATTGAATGCCTAGTCCAAGTTTCGCAAAACCTGGGCCGGGGACGCATTTAATGCGCTGAGCGCAAAGGCAAGTCCAGCCAGAATATTGGCCAAGATCCCTAAGCCAATGATCATCAGAGCATTTGGCCAAATCACGCCAAATTCTGTGTCTAGTACATAAGTGCAAACTGCCCAACCGCCTGAGGCGCCAACGCCAAGCGCAACGAGCCCAGCGGCTGCCCCTAGTATCATTGCCCGCAGGGCAAAACTCATCATAATGCTACGGCGGCTTGCCCCAAGGGTTTTCAAAATTGCCGCCTCATAACGGCGCGCTCCTGCCGCTGAAGACGCCGCGCCGATCAATACTAGAAATCCTGTTACCAGAGCCGCTGCAGCGCCATAAGAGGTTGCGGCTGCAATCGACCCAAGCAGCACAACCACGCGGCCGATCACATCGCGCACCGGGATTGCGGTAATGTTTGGAAACACAGATGCAAGGCTACGTAGAATCTGGGCTTCAGAGGTGCTGTCTGCATAGACTGTCGCGATAAAGGAATGCGGCGCAGCGGCCAGTGCGGAGGGGTTCATAGCAAGTACAAATCCAATACCAGCCGTAGAAAAATCAACAGTCCTAAAGCTCGTAATGGTGCCGGTGATATCGCGCCCCATGATATTCACGGTCATCTCATCCCCGAGCGACAGGCCCATTTCAGTGCCAGCTTCGGCAGAGAAACTTATCTGCGGCGGCCCATTATAGCCTTCTGGCCACCATGACCCTTCTGTTATTTCGGCGCGATCTCTCGGTGTTTCAGAATAGGTAACGCCTCTATCGCCTTGAAGCACCCAGTGATCGCCCGCAACACTCTGGGCATTTTCGCCATTAATCTTTGTAATGATACCCCGCAGCATCGGGGCTTCGTCGACCTGAGTTACGGCCGCGTCTTTTGCAAGAATTTCGCGAAATTCAGGCATTTGGGATTTATGAATATCCACAAAAAAATAGGAGGGTGCTACCTGCGGCAAATCCCGAACGATCGCGGATCTTAAGTTTCCGTCAATCTGGCCCACCGCCGCCAAGACCGAAAGCCCAAGCCCCAAGGCCAAAACCACGGGCGCAGCATCACCTTTGGTGCCGCCGATGGCTGTAAGTGCCCAATGCCATACGGCATGCCCGCGTGCCGCCGGTGCGCTCATACGGGCCGCCCTTTGCAACACAAAAGCGCTAAAACTCAATAAAATGAGAGCGGCTAAAATACCAGCCCCCATCCAAAGCGTTAGTTCCAAAGCGCCGGTAAACCAACTTGCAGACGCCAAAAGCACTGCCAGAAGTATTGCCGTGATCAGCAGATATCTTCGATGTGGAAGTGTCCTCGATTGATCCCCTATATCTCGAAACAGGGTCGCAGCACCTATGTTTTCTGCCTGCGCCAAAGGCCATAACGCAAAGATCGATGCTGTGAGCATACCGTAAATACTGGCTTCGATCAGCGGTTGAGAGAAAAGCTGTATTTGGATCGGAAACGGCAGCGCCGCTTCAATCAGAGGCGCCAAAATCAACGGTATCCCGCTGCCTAGCGCCAATCCCAGTATAATCCCAAGACAGGATAGTGCTGCAATCTGCAAAAAATAGGTTTGAAAAATCACCGCATTGGTTGCGCCCAGACTTCGCAATGTGGCAATTACCGTGGTTTTGGTCGCAAGATAGCTGCGCACAGCTGACGACACCCCTATGCCGCCCACCGCCAAACCCGCCAGCCCGACAAGGATTAAAAAAATCGCCAAACGATCTACAAATTCCGAAACTCCGGGTGCAGCATTTCGCGCATCCCGCCACCGAAGCCCAGTGTTTTCGAACCGATTTTTCGCATCTAAAGACAGAGTTTCAAGATCAATACCATCTATCAGCTTCAAGCGGTATTTGGTGCTGAACAATGTGCCCGGCTCTAACAGGCCTGCGCCCTCAAGAGAGGATTTGTAAACAATGGTGCGCGGCCCAAGACCAAAGCCGTCGCTGGCGCTATCTGGCGCGGACTGCAAGATACCGCCAAGACGAAACGACTTGATCCCGATCATCAGCATATCACCGAGTTCTAACCCAAGGCGATCTGCCAGAACCCGTTCCAAAACCACGCCATCCCTGCCATCTTTGCGCGCCAAAGCATCAACAAAGTTTCCATCATCTTCAAGGATCACGCCGCCCATCAGTGGATAGGCGGTATCGACAGCTTTGATCTGTGTCAGACTATAGTCCTGCCCTTGCCCGCGCTCGACCACAATCATCGAGCGGAAATCAACCACTTCTGATACCTCTTGAGATATGCTGTCTAACCACGCACGCTCGGTTGGCTCAGCAAAACGATATGTAAATTCGGCCTCTGCATCCCCGCCCAGCAAGGTTGCACCTTCTGAGCTTAGCCCTGCGACAAGCGCGCTGCGCACCGAACCAACGGCAACTATAGCCGCCACACCAAGTGCAAGACAGGCGATGAGAATTCGAAAACCCGATAGCCCGGCGCGCAATTCGCGGCGTGCAAACCGCGCTGCAAGCACAAGGTTCATACTGCTGTACCAGGGGCGGCTATAACTTCGCCATCACGCAGTTGAACCATCCGATCGCAGCGCGCAGCAAGATCGGGGGCATGGGTAACCAAAATCAGGGTCGAACCGTATTTATCGCGAAGTCCAAACAGTAAATCAATGATGGCCTCCCCGCTTTGGGCATCCAAATTGCCCGTCGGTTCATCGGCCAATAAAATATCGGGACGCATCACAGCGGCTCGTGCCAAGGCAGTACGCTGCTGTTCACCGCCAGACATCTGCGCCGGATAATGTTCGGCGCGGTGCCCTAGTCCAACCGCTGCAAGCTCGCGCGTGGCGCGCTGCATCACATCGTTTTCCCCAGCAAGCTCAAGCGGAGCCGCAACATTTTCCAAAGCCGTCATGGTTGGGATCAGGTGAAAAGACTGAAAAACAATGCCCATGTGCGCCCGCCTAAAGCGCGCCAGATCATCTTCACCCATCCGGCCAAAATCATTGCCAAGAACTTGCAATTTGCCGGCGCTGGTTTTTTCAAGCCCGCCCATGACCATCAAAAGCGAAGACTTGCCAGAGCCGGACGGTCCCACCAAGCCAATACTTTCACCTTGATCAACCTTTAGTGATATATTTTTTAATATATTTACAGAACCGGCATTGCTTTGCAGAG
>CBFHXE010000034.1:0-25979 GCA_965659715.1 uncultured Paracoccaceae bacterium
CCATCCAAAGGATTGCCCAGACCGTCAACCACGCGGCCCAAAAGTGCATCGCCCGCAGGCACATCCACAATCGAGTTGGTCCGCTTGACCACATCGCCTTCTTTAATGTCGCGGTCAGTGCCGAAGATAACAACACCAACATTGTCTGTTTCAAGGTTCAAGGCCATGCCCTGAATACCACCGGGAAACTCGACCATCTCACCGGCTTGAACATTGTCCAAACCGTATACACGGGCAATCCCGTCACCAACAGACAGCACACGGCCAACTTCGGCAACTTCGGCCTCTTGGCCAAAATTACTGATCTGTTCTTTTAGGATTGCGGAAATTTCGGCTGCTTGGATACCCATTTACCCGACCTCTTTCATTACGTTCTGTAGGGAATTAAGTTTGGACCTAATCGACGTGTCGATCATTTTCGAGCCCACTTTAACAACAAGACCGCCTATCAGTTCCTGATCGACGGTCGCATCAATTTTGACATTTTTGCCGATGCGCGATTTGATCGAGGCGGCCAATTTGTCAGATTGGGCTTTGGTCATGGCTTTGGCTGAAATAACCTCGGCCGTAACCTCGCCTTTGTCTTCTGCAATAAGATCATGCAAGCGATCCAAAAGCTGCGGCAGCACAAAGAGCCGGCGTTTGGAGGCCATCAATCCGAGTGTGCTGGCGAGCATTGGCATCAATTTCATTTTTGCCGCAATGCCGGCGATGGCGTTGCTTTGATCGTCGCGGCTGTAAAGCGGCGAACTGATCAGCACTCGGAAATCTTCACTGTCTGCGAGCGCTGCGCGCACATCATCTATATTGCTTTCGAGTTTCTTTAAATCCGAAGCGTCTTTGGCGAGTTCAAAAACAGCCGTCGCGTAGCGCGCGGCAATTCCGGATGAGATCGAAGCTGGTTCGGACACGTCCACCCTTTCGATATCTGGCCCCATCGCCAAGACCACAAAAGGCGGCTCTGGGGGCGTTACAAGCGGCTGCCGAAGCAAACCATTAAAATCGGCGTGGGTTTAACAGAGCATGTGCGGCGTAGCAACCGCCCAATTAAGAATAATTCAATCCCAGAAACCCTTAAAAATAGGAACTTAGGCAAACTGCGACCGAATGCATCAATCTAAGGTGCTAAAATCCTTCAAAAATCTATCGTCATGGCGATTCTTTTTGCAGTGTACTGTGGGTGTTTTGCCGCACTGATAAGGCGGGTTTCGGCTTTGGTTCTGCCAGTCCTTTGAGCACGCGCAAGGGCCGTTTGGCCGGTATCTGCGTTTTGCTTGACTGCATTGGCTGGACGCGCTTGCTGGCCTCGACGATCAGAACACCACCCGCCAAAAACGGCAAACCTGTGCCAATCCGCTCAAAAACCGGTGCCATTTTTTGCCACCAACGGCGCTGGGATGGCAGCTGATAAAGCGCGGCAGTGGATTTTTCCGGCAGAAATCCATGCACTCTAAGCAGCGTTTCAAGCTGTCCTGCACTATACGGCCGACCAAAGCCCATCGGGGTCTTTTCGCTGCGCGACCAAAGCCCGGCACGATTGGGGACAATAAAAAGCGCGCGCCCCCCCGGTCCCAGCACGCGCCGCGCTTCTTCAAGCATCGCCGCAGCATCGTCGCTGGCCTCGAGGCCGTGCAAGACCAAAAGCCGATCCACATGGCCGGTTTCCAGCGGCCAGAAGCGTTCATTGGTCAAAACCGAGTGATTGGCAGCCCCGCTGGGCCAAGCGATTACGCCCTGCGGCCCGGGCATCAGGGCAACCACCCGCCGTGACTTGGCCAGAAACGGACGAAGAAGCGGCACGGCAAAGCCAAACCCTGCAACCGTCTGACCGGTTGTATCCGGCCAGATTTTTAGCACAGTTGTGCGCAAACTGCGCTGCACCGCGCGGCCCAAAGCCTGCCGATAGTAAAAATTTCGCAACTCTTGCACATCAAGATGCATTGCCACGCTCCTAAACTTGGGCCACACTACCAATACCACCGTGGAAATCAACGGATTTGAAATGCCTTTTGAGCTTGTGACCATACCTTGTCTGTCGGATAATTACGCGTTCTTGTTGCATGATGGCGCCTCAGGCCAAACCCTGCTTGTTGATGTGCCAGAAGCCGCGCCCGTTCTTGGCGAACTGGCAGAGCGCGACTGGCAGGTAAGCCATGTGGTGCTAACCCATCATCATCCGGATCATGTGCAGGGGTTGCAGGCGCTTCTGGATGTGCATCCTGCACAAGTGATTGGCGCAGCGGCAGATACCCACCGGTTGCCTCCTTTAGATGTGGCCCTGAGCGAAGGCGATCCATTTTCCTTTGCCGGTGAGGACGCCATAATCTATGACGTCTCTGGACACACATTGGGCCATATCGCTTTGTATTTCCCGACCTCGGGAATTGCATTTACCGCCGATAGCCTGATGGCGCTTGGGTGTGGCCGGCTGTTCGAAGGCAGCCCCGCGCAAATGTGGGAAAGCCTGTCAAAGCTGATGTGGCTGCCCCCAGAAACAATCATATGCTCTGGTCACGAGTATACTGCCGCCAATGCCCGCTTTGCCCTCAGCATTGAGCCAGGCAATGTACATCTTGTGGCGCGCGCGGCAAAAGTTGATGCTGCCCGGGCCAACAACCAGCCCACGGTACCCTCAAAATTGTCGGATGAATTGGTCACCAACCCCTTTCTGCGGCCGCACAGCGCAGAAATAAGGAACCGCCTAAATATGGGCAATCATAGCGATTCAGAGGTTTTTGCAGAAGTTCGACGTAGAAAAGATACATTTTGAGGTAAAAATATCCTGCCCAAAAGGACAATTTTTAAATATCTGGCATAGATTTCGCAGAAAGGACTTGAAGACCTGCAAAGATAAACCAAACTAAGTAGGGAAAACCACCACGATTGAGGCCTTGCTTCAACGACTAACTATAAGCAACTAAGTAATTAGGAGCGCGCCACGTGCCTTCATTTTCGACCACGCTTGAACATTCCATCCACGCAGCATTGGCTTTGGCCAACGAGAGGTCGCATGAATTTGCCACCCTAGAGCATCTGCTGCTGTCCCTATTGGATGAGCCTGATGCGATTCGCGTGCTGCGGGCCTGTGATGTGGATTTGGATGAGCTGCGTGGCAACCTTGTGGACTTTATCGAGGGTGATCTCGCCTCACTGGTCACCGATGTCGAAGGCTCAGAGGCGGTTCCAACGGCCGCCTTTCAGCGGGTGATCCAGCGCGCTGCGATCCATGTCCAATCCTCAGGCCGCACTGAAGTAACCGGCGCGAATGTGCTGGTGGCGATTTTTGCCGAACGCGAATCGAACGCGGCCTATTTCTTGCAGGATCAGGATATGACCCGTTATGACGCGGTGAACTTCATCGCCCATGGTGTTGCTAAAGATCCCAATTTTGGCGAAGCGCGCTCGGTATCGGGCGCCAGCGATATGGATGATGACGAGGCCACAGACCGCGGCAAAGGCGATGAAAAGAATGAATCCGCGCTTGCCAAATACTGTGTCGATTTGAACGCCAAGGCGCTTGAAGGCGATATTGACCCGCTGATCGGGCGCAGCCATGAAGTTGAGCGCTGTGTTCAGGTGCTCTGCCGCCGGCGTAAAAACAACCCGCTTCTGGTCGGTGACCCGGGCGTTGGCAAAACTGCGATTGCAGAAGGTTTGGCGCGAAAAGTCGTGGCTGGGGATACCCCCGCTGTTCTGTCCGAAACCACAATCTTCTCCCTAGATATGGGTGCGCTTTTGGCCGGCACCCGCTATCGCGGTGATTTTGAAGAGCGTCTAAAAGCCGTGATCACCGAATTAGAGGCTCATCCTGATGCGGTTCTGTTTATTGACGAGATTCACACCGTGATCGGTGCGGGCGCGACCTCTGGCGGGGCTATGGATGCCTCGAACCTGCTCAAACCTGCGCTTCAGGGCGGCAAATTGCGCACCATGGGGTCAACCACCTACAAAGAATACCGCCAGCATTTTGAAAAAGACCGCGCCCTGAGCCGCCGGTTTCAGAAAATCGACGTGAATGAGCCAAGCGTTGATGACACGATTAAAATTCTGCGCGGCATCAAAAGCTATTTTGAAGAGCATCACAGCATCAAATACACCGCCGATGCGATCAAATCCGCAGTTGAGCTATCGGCGCGCTATATCACCGACCGCAAACTGCCCGATAAAGCCATCGACGTGATTGATGAAGCCGGCGCGGCCCAGCATCTGGTGCCAGAAAGCAAACGGCGCAAAACCATCGGCATCAAGGAAATCGAAGCTGTGGTGGCCAAAATCGCCCGCATTCCGCCCAAGAATGTTAGCAAGGATGACGCCGCTGTGCTCAAAGATCTCGAAGTCAGCCTAAAGCGGGTGGTGTTTGGTCAGGACCAGGCCATCGACGCGCTGTCTTCGGCGATCAAACTGGCGCGCGCGGGTCTGCGCGAGCCTGAAAAACCCATTGGCAGCTATCTTTTTGCAGGCCCGACAGGTGTTGGTAAGACCGAAGTTGCAAAACAGCTCGCAGACGTTCTTGGCGTAGAAATGCTACGCTTTGATATGTCCGAATATATGGAAAAGCACGCAGTCAGCCGACTGATCGGGGCGCCTCCGGGTTATGTCGGCTTTGATCAGGGCGGTCAGTTGACCGATGGGGTCGATCAGCATCCGCATTGTGTTCTGCTGCTTGATGAGATTGAAAAAGCCCACCCTGATGTCTATAACATCCTGTTGCAGGTGATGGATCACGGCACCCTGACCGATCACAACGGACGGTCAGTTGATTTCCGCAATGTGGTCTTGATCATGACTTCAAATGCTGGCGCATCCGAAATGGCTAAATCGGCAATTGGCTTTGGCCGCGATCGGCGCGAAGGTGAAGACACAGCTGCCATCGAGCGCACGTTCACACCCGAGTTTCGCAACCGTCTGGATGCAGTGGTAAGTTTTTCACCGCTGCCCAAAGACGTCATTTTGCAGGTGGTCGAGAAATTCGTATTGCAGCTTGAAGCACAGCTGATGGATCGCCACGTTTCAATTGAACTCAGCCGCGCGGCTGCCGAATGGCTGGCGGACAAAGGCTATGACGAGAAAATGGGCGCACGGCCACTTGGGCGTGTCATTCAAGAGCACATCAAAAAGCCGCTGGCCGAAGAGTTGCTCTTTGGCAAATTGGCCAAAGGCGGGCTGGTGAAAGTGGGTGTCAGCAAAGGCGAGCTGAAGCTGACCCTCGAAGGTCCGCAAAATCCGCGGCTCTCGGGCGATAAGCCGCCCTTGTTAACAGCAGACTGATCCGCATTAGAATAACGATGCAGACCCCCTCGCGGGGGTCTAAGCCTAATGCGCAGTCCTATCACCGTTCTGTCAGCTTGATCTCAATGCGGCGGTTTTGCGCCCGCGCTTGCGCGGTATTGGCCAAATTGACCGGCTGAAATTCGCCAAACCCGTTGGCCGCCAATCGGCTGGCGGGTAGTTGCAATTCTGTGATCATAAATTTAACCACCGAAAGCGCGCGGGCTTGGCTTAGCTCCCAGTTGTCGCGATAGCGCCCGGTGCCCGACAATGGCAGATTATCCGTATGGCCATCAACTCGGATGACCCAGTCAATCCCGTCAGGAATATCCGACATCACGCGCTGCAGGATTCGCCCCACTTTGGTAATCTCATCCTCACCTTTGCCCGATAGACGTGCCTGTGCCGGCTGAAACAACACTTCTGAGGAAAACACAAAGCGGTCGCCGACAACGCGCACGCCTTCTTCGGCGGCCAAAACTTCGCGCAGACGGCCAAAAAACTCGGATTTATATTTGGCCAATTCTTCGGCCTGACTGGCCAGTGAATTGCGCTCTTCTTCAAGCTTTTTGCGCGCCGCTTCTTCAAGCTTTAAGCGTTTACGCTGCTCTGAAGCCGCCCGCGCCAGTGCTGCATTCAGCCGGTTACCTAGATTTTGCAACTGAACTTGGTTGCTTGCATCCAGCTCTTCTGAAACCTCAAGCAAGGCCTGCAATTGGCCAAGCTGTTTGCGCAATTCGCTGACCTGCTGATTAAGAAGGGCGGATTGTTTTTCGGCCTTCAGCAAATCTTGCGCACGCTTATCAAGCGCTGTGGCTTTCTCGGCCAGCTGCTCTTTGGCGTTTTGCAGCAGAATCTGGCGCTCTACTGACTCGTTTAGGCGGGTTTGGGACAGCTGATCCGCCGCCAGTTTCGCGGCCAGCGCCTGCTGCAACTGATCTTGAACTTTCTTGCGATCGGTTTCGGCGTCTAGTTTGGCTGCCAGTGCAGCAGCAAGATCGGCCTCTAGGCTGCGCCGCGCCGCATCATCTGTCTGTTTTTGTGTTGCCAGTTGGGTTTCCAGACGAACGGCAGCATCCGCTGCACTGTCGCGCGCCTGCTCGGCCGCGCTTAAAGAGTTCAGCGCTTGGGCCAATTGCGCCTGTGTATCGGACCGCTGTTTATCAATCGCCAGCTTGTCGGCCACGGCCGAGGCAAGATCAGCCTCAAGACTGCGCTGCGCATCGCTGCTGGTTTGCTCAAGTTTGCGCAGCGCCTCTTGCAATTGTTCAATATCGGTAGCCGCGCGGTTGCGGTCTGCATCGGCAGCCGTCAGGTTCACCAAAGCCTGCGCCAGTTTCTGGTTCAGTGTCTCAGCTTCGCTGATGGCCTTGGCCCGCGCGGCCTGTTCATTGCGCAGCGCGGATTGTGTGTCGCTTAGGGTGCCTTGGGTGTTCTTCAATTGATCATTTATTTCAGCAGATTGTGCCTCGACTTGGTTAAGGCTCAGCAGCAGCGCGGCAATCTTTTGCTCTAAAGTGGCGTTTTTCTCTTGCCCGTCGGCGGCGGCCTGTTCTGCTCGCTGCAACTCTTCGCGGGTCTGTGCAAGCCGGTCTTGCAGCGCCAGTGACTGGTCAGATTTCTCTAACCGATCTTGGTTGAGCCGCTCGATATCTTCCAGCGCGCTTGACAGCTGAAGCTGAAGCTTTTCGGCAAGCGATTGCGCTGATTGGCGCGCCTGATTTAGGGTGGCAACCTGATCTTGGGCCTGTGATAATTCGGTCTGCAATGCACTCAGCTGCGCCGCTTTATCCTCATCTGATCCCAAAGCGATCTTTAGCGCGGCCTGCAGTTCACTGATCTGCGTTTCATGCATCTGCTGACGCGCCAAGGCGGCGGCCAAAGCGACCTCGGATTGATCAAAGGCGGCTTTGACCCGCTGACCGGTGGTATCAAGATCGGATATTGTCTGGCTTTGGCTATCAACTTTTAGATTGGCCGCTTCCAATGCCAAAAGCGTTTCTTGAAGCATCTGGTCAAGGTCTGCTTTTGCGGCCTCAGCTGCCGCAAGTATGATTAATGTTTCTTCTGCTTTGCGCCGCTGTTCTTCCAGCACCAACGTCATGGCCGTCAGCTCGGCGGTGGCATTTTCAAGCTGTTTGCGCAGCTCTTGGGCGACCTGACTGGACACCAGACGCGCGGCTTCTTCTTCGCTCAGAATATCTTTGAGCTTTACAAGATCTTCACTTTGCTGAGCGATCCGGGTTTCATTTTCCGCCTTGGCCGCTTCGAGAGATGCAATATACGCAGTCAGTGCCTCACGCTCTGCAGCTTTGCGCCGTGCGTCTTCTGCGGCGCTGTCAATTTCGTTTCGGGCGCTGGCAAGGGCCAAATTCAATTGCTCTTGCTGGCTGAGCAATTCAACCTTTTCCGCCTCAAGGGTGGTGATTTGTTGATTTGATTTATTCTGCGCGGCCAAGAGCGAGGCAACCTGTTCTTCAAAGCTTGCAATTCTTTGGCTGGCCTGTGCCAGTTGGTCTGCCGTATCGTCGCGCTGCTGAGTGAGCTGTGTGATCAACTGAGATTGCGCCGCAACCTCGGACTGGGTGTCATCCAAGGTCGCGCTGAGCGTGCCAAGTTCGGTTTCAAGCGTTTTGACCTTGTCGCGCTCCATACCCAGCGCTTCGGCAATTGCAGCAATTTCCGCACTAAGTGTGTTCAGCTCGCTTTCCTGACCGGTGATGGTTTCACGCAGTACAAACTGCACCACCATAAAAATGGTCAGCACGAACATAAGCACAAGCAGCAGGCCGGTCATCGCATCCACGAACCCCGGCCAGATCGAGGCTTGGAAGCGCTGCCCTGTGCGTCGCGAGAGCGCCATTTTTAATCCTTTGTTTTCTTCGGCTTGACGGGCGGCATTTCCGCCTTTTCAAAATCCTCAGTGGCTTTCAATATGGCATTGGTCAAAGCGGCAAAATCAGAGCGTAGGGCGCTGATGCTTTCCTGCCGCCCCGCGGAAATTTCTTCGGTTAGATGAAGCATTTGCACATCAATCGAGCGTAGACGCATCCGGCTTTCCGCATCCATTGCATCGCTGCGTTCCTTTTTGCCCAGTACCTCGATCAGCTTTTCCTGACCTTCGGCAACTTGGGATAACGCCATCGCACCGGGGGTATTGGCCTCGAGCCTCTGGCCAAGCCTGTCTATGGTATCTGCCAACGTGCTCAGCTTTTCATCCACCAACGCCCGGGCACTATCGCTTTGGGCGAACATGGCCTGCAGGGCATCCATTTGATCCGCCATCTGGTTAACCACACCAAGCGCCATATTTTGCTCGGGCGTTCCCTCGCCATCTCCAGATGAAAACCCAAGGCGGGTGATGCTTGATAGCCATTCTTCCAATTCACGGTAAAAGCGGTTTTGGCCGTGACCGGCAAAAAGCTCTAACAGCCCGACCACCAGCGATCCGGCAAGACCCAGCAAGGACGAAGCAAACGCGACGCCCATACCGGCCAGCTGACTTTCAAGACCATTCATCAGGCGGCTAAAGACGGCAAAGCCGGACTCGCCCTCTTGTGGGGCGAGAGACCGGATGGTTTCCACTAGCGCCGGCACTGTGGTTGCCAGACCATAAAACGTGCCAAGCAAACCAAGGAAAATCAGCAGGTTCACAATATAGCGCGTGATCTCACGCACTTCTTCAATACGGGTGCCGACCGAATCCAAAATGGAGCGTGTTGAGGCTGCTCCGATTTGCATCTGCGCGCCGCGCGCGCGCAGCAATGTTGCCAAAGGAGCCAAAAGCTGCGGTGCTTTAGACGAAACGCTACCCTTTTCGCGGGCAAAGTTTTCAATCCAGCGCACCGAGGCAATCAGTTGCACAACCTGTACAAAACAACTGACCACACCGATTGCAAAAACAAATATAATAAAGCCGTTAAGCCATAGGTTCGATTGCACCACCGGCATAACGCTTGGTGCGGCAATCACTCCGCCAAAGGCTGTTAGCCCAACTACAATCAACATCAGCATTACCTGACGCACGGGCTGCGAAAATTGTAATTTGTCTTCGAGGTTCGACTGATCCATGCGGTCAGGTCCCACTACCAATTGATTTATGGCCCATCCTAAAGTGCAACTGCGCCAGAGCCAAGGGATTCATCATACAGGCTGCGGACTTGTGTCACCAGCCATTGCAAATCTGCATCTTCAAGGCCCAATTTAGTGATCTGGTCGACCGTATTAAAGAGATACTCAGAATTTGGACCCATCCCGCCTTTTGCCGAGGCAATAATCTGGGCCTGCTCAGCCAGGGGCACAGATCCACAATACTGGTTGTGGTTCGGATCAATAATATAGGTCAGTGCCGAAATCGACTCTCCAGAGCGCAGTTCAACCGTAACCGTTTTTTCTAGATAGGCCGAAGAAATCAATTCACGCTCACGCAAATAGGCCAAGGTGCTTGATTGGGCGGATTTTGCCACCTTGAAGGCAAGCCCGTCGCAACTGCCACCGGCTGTTTGATCAAGCGCCAAGACCAATCCCGGATGCTCAACCGTCCCCCGATGATGGATCGATCGCATACAGAAACTACGCTGATATCCCTCAAGCCGCGCTAGGGCTGTTTCGACATAGTCAAAGCCAGGATTCCACAGCAAAGATCCATAGCCGAACACCCACATATCCATTTCACTGGCCCTTCTTGTTTTGCGTCTGTAAACACGATTTCATCCGCAACTGAAAGGGCTGGCTGCATGTTTCGAATGTTACAAATCGTCATTTTGGCCGCTTTGCTGTGGTCAGGTGCCTGGTTTTGGGGCGGGGCCAGCAATAAGATGCGAATCACAACTTGGATTTCAGACCAGCAACAGGCCGGTTACGACATCGGATTTTCCGGCCTTTCACAGCTCGGGTTTCCGAATCGATATGATGTGACGGTGCAAAACCCAAAGCTGTCAGCGGCCAAACTTGGACTTGATTGGCGCGCAGATTTTATTCAAATCATGCGGCTAAGTTATCAGCCGAACCACCATATTTTGGTATGGCCAGACATTCAGAAAATGACCTTTAACGAGCGCGACTTTGATCTGCGTCACCAAGGGTTACGAGCTTCGGTTGTGACCCGCGATCCGGGTCAGTTCCGGCTGTCCGCCGAAGCCAGCGATATCGTGTTTTCATCCTCAGGCCGCGAATGGCTTGCGGCGCAGGATTTGCAGTTTTCCATCGCGGAAACCGCGACAGGCACAAAAGTCTATATTCGGCTAAAAGACGTTAAACTTGACGATGGCGCACGGGCGGACGAAATGCGTTTATTATTCGATATTAGCGGGCAAGCATCCGGATTTGGCGGCCTGTTGCCACAGCTTCGCCCGAATGAAAATTTTGAAGTTTCTAACATCAAGTTGGGCGTCAATGATGTCGATGTTACACTTGAGGGTTGGCTGTCTCTTGGGTTGGACACTGGACTGCGCGGCCGCCTGCAAGCAGATCAGGAGCACATGCAAATCGTCAAATCGCTTCTTGGTTCCGCCTTTGCGGAAAACCAGCCGGATAAGGGGTTTTCCCGCGCAGGTCTAACCATAGTCCCATATGACGATGGGGCCATGAATTGAATTTCGTAAACCACCTCGGCAAATCACTGTTCCGGTTCCGGATTCATATTTTGTTGGCAAGTGGATAAAAATTGTTACAATGGGGCATTGCACATAGACCGCGCATCATAAATAGGCCGTGTAACAAAATGCCCGCCCGGTCATGATTTCACACCAAAAGGAGAAGTTCATGTCAAAACTAACTTCCAAGTTTTTAACCGCCAGTGCGGTGGCGATAGCATCGCTTACTGGTACCGGTTTGGCCGCTCAGAGCGATCTGACAATCGCAATTCAGCTAGAGCCGCCGCATCTCGATCCCACCAGCGCAGCTGCCGGTGCGATCGATAGCGTACTTTACTCCAATGTTTTTGAAGGCCTGACGCGGTTTGCCTCGGACGGGGCGATCATTCCGGGGCTGGCAAAATCATGGGATATTTCGGCAGATGGGACCGAGTACACCTTTCACCTGCAGGGCGGCGTGACGTTCCACGACGGCACCGCGATGGATGCCGAAGATGTGAAGTTTTCGCTTGACCGCGCACGCGGCGAAGACAGCACCAATGCCCAAAAGGCGCTATTTGCCGGCATCACCGATGTCAGCGTGGTCGACAGCACAACTGTCAAAGTCACATTGGGACAGGCCAACGGCAGCTTTTTGTTCAACATGGCATGGGGGGATGCTGTGATTGTGGCCCCTGAAAGCATCGAGGGGATCAAAAACAACCCGGTCGGCACCGGCGCGTTCAAATTCGTCAACTGGGTGCAGGGCGACCGCATCGAGCTGGCGCGCAATGGTGACTACTGGGGCGCAGCGCCGGCATTGGATGCGGCCACGTTCAAGTTTATCTCTGACCCTACCGCTGCCTTTGCTGCGGTCATGGCGCAGGACGTCGATGTCTTCGCTGGCTTCCCAGCCCCGGAAAACCTGCCGCAGTTTGAAGCAGATGCACGCTTTCAGGTGCTATCGGGTTCAACCGAGGGCGAAACCATTTTGTCGACCAACAACAAAATGCCGCCTCTGGATAATGTCAAAGTGCGCAAAGCGATTGCCCATGCCATCGACCGCCAAGCGATTATCGACGGGGCGATGTTCGGCTACGGGACCCCGATTGGCACCCATTTCGCGCCGCATAACCCCGATTATGTCGATCTGACAGGAAACTCAGCCTATGATCCCGAGCTGTCAAAGCAGCTTCTGGCCGAGGCCGGCTTTCCAGACGGGTTTGAAACCACTTTGAAACTGCCACCGCCCTCCTATGCGCGGCGCGGCGGTGAAATCATCGCGGCGCAATTGCGCGAAGTTGGGATTGAAACCGAGATCAGCAATCTTGAGTGGGCACAATGGCTTGAGCAGGTGTTCCGCGGCAAGGATTATGGCCTGACTATTGTCAGCCACACCGAACCGATGGACATCGGCATTTATGCGCGGCCTGAGTATTACTTCCAATACGACAACCCCGCGTTCCAAGCCCTGATGACCGAACTAAATGCGGAAAGCGATCCGGCCAAGCGCAGCGCAATGCTGAAAAAGGCACAGCGGATTATTTCCGATGATTACGTCAACGGCTATCTCTTTGAGCTGGCCTATTCGACCGTTGCCGACGCTAAAGTGCGCGGACTTTGGGTCAATGCGCCAACACAGGCCAATGATCTAACCGGTGTCAATTGGGCCGACTAAATCGGAACATGAAGACCTAAAATCTATAAAAGGGGGCAAATCTGCCCCCTTTTTTTTGCCATTTTGCTGGACCTCTGTTTGATCCCTGACTACGGTTTTACCTATGCTGCGCTATACGCTTAAACGTGCTCTGTCTCTGGCCCTTAGCCTTTGTTTGGCCTCGGTGATCATTTTCGCTGTGGTCGAGGTCGCGCCCGGTGATCCTGCCTCGTTTATGCTGGGCATCAATGCGCAGCCCGACACCGTGGCCGCGCTGCGCGCCGAGCTGGGGCTGGATCAGGGCAAATTTGCCAGATACGTGGCTTGGATCAGCGGAATGCTGAGCGGGGATTTTGGTCTGTCCTACACCTATCGTAGCCCGGTTTCGGATATGATCGGCGAGCGGCTTTGGATTTCGCTGCCCTTGGCGATTTATGCCCTCGTACTATCAACTGCGATTGCCTTTCCCACCGGTCTTTATGCCGCCTCACGCCGCGGCAAAGCCGGCGATGTGGCGGTGATGGGGGCAACCCAGCTGGGGGTAGCCATTCCGAATTTCTGGTTTGCGATGATCTTGGTGGTGATCTTTGCAATAAAGCTGCGCTGGTTTTCGGCCGGCGGCTTTGCCGGTTGGGACGAAGGGCTGTTTCTTGGGCTTAAATCCCTGACCCTGCCGGCGATTGCTTTAGCGCTGCCGCAGGCGGCGATCCTGTCGCGGGTGATGCGCAGCGCATTGATTGAAACCCTGTCGGAAGATTACATCCGCACCGCCCGCGCCAAAGGGCTTGGCAAACGGGCCACGCTTTGGCGCCACGCCCTACGCAACGCGATGATCCCGGTGCTGACCATTATCGGGCTGCAGTTTTCCTTTCTCATGGCCGGTGCGATCATTATTGAGCAGGTGTTTTTCCTGCCCGGTCTGGGCCGCTTGGTGTTTCAGGCGATCACCCAGCGCGATCTGATTGTGGTGGAAAGCGTGGTCATGCTGCTGGTGTTCGCCGTCATCTTGGTGAATTTTCTGGTTGATCTGGCCTATGCAGCCGTGGATCCGCGCCTGAGGGACCGCACATGAGCCGCAGCCGTTCCCTGACCATCGGGGCTGTCATCAGCCTTGCGATCCTACTGATCGCGGCGGTGTCGTTTATCTGGGTGCCTTATGACGTCACCCAGCTCAGTATTCCCGATAAACTGCAACGGCCCAACTGGACCCACTGGCTGGGCACCGATCATTTTGGCCGCGATCTGTTTTCCATGATCATGGTGGGCGCGCGCACTTCAATTGCCGTCGCGCTGTTGGCGGTGGGCATCGGGATCGGGCTTGGCGTCCCCCTAGGGCTTGCGGCAGCGGCGCGTCAAGGATCGCTTCTGGATGAGGTGATCATGCGCACCAATGATTTGATCTTTGCCTTTCCCTCACTGGTGATCGCCATTTTGATCACTGCGCTTTTTGGCGCTGGCGCAATGAACGCCATCATTGCCATTGGCATTTTCAACATTCCGGTCTTTGCCCGGGTCACCCGCGGCGGCGCGCTAAGCCTGTGGCAGCGCGAATTTATCTTGGCTGCACGGGTCAGCGGCAAATCCGCCCTGCGCATATCGGTTGAGCATATCCTGCCCAATGTGAGCAACCTATTGATCGTTCAGGGCACCATTCAGTTCAGCCTTGGCATTCTGGCCGAAGCAGGCCTGAGCTATGTGGGGCTTGGGGCGCAGCCGCCAACGCCCAGTTGGGGCAGAATGCTGGCGGATGCGCAAACCATGGTCAGCTTTGCACCGCATCTGGCGATTATTCCGGGCAGCGCCATTATCCTTACCGTGCTAGGGCTCAACCTGCTGGGCGACGGGCTGCGCGATCATTTAGACCCCAAGGTCAGAAAGGGGCGCGGATGAGCTTGCTTTCTGTCCAAAACCTATCCGTTCAAATTGGTGAGCTGTCGGTTCTCGACAACATTAGCTTTGCGCTCGGATCGGGGGATATTCTTGCCCTGACCGGCGAAAGCGGATCGGGCAAATCAATGACCGCGCTAGCACTGATGCAGCTGCTACCGCAGGCGGCGGTTTGCAGCGGCTCAATCCAGCTGGAAGGCCGCGAAATGGTCGGGCTTGACGATCCCGCGCTTTGCAAGCTGCGCGGGGCGCAGGTCAGCATGGTGTTTCAAGAGCCTATGACCGCGCTTAATCCGGTCAAAACCATTGGCACTCAGGTGATGGAAACCCTGCTGGAACATGGCATGGCGCAAAAGGCCCAAGCCCGCCAGCAGGCCCAGCAAGTGCTGGAGCGGGTTGGTCTTCCCGCTGCCCAGATTTCAATGAACAGCTATCCGCATCAATTGTCGGGCGGTCAGCGGCAGCGGGTGGTCATCGCCATGGCCATCGCGCTGCGCCCGAAGCTTTTGATCGCGGATGAACCGACCACCGCACTGGATGTCACCACCCAAGCACAAATCCTGAGGCTGCTGAAAAAGCTCGCCAAAGAGGACCAGATGGGGATGATCATGATCACTCATGATCTGGCTGTGGTGGCCGATATGGCCGATGATATTGCAGTGATGCAATCGGGCAAGATCGTCGAACAGGCCAGTCCAAATACACTGTTCACTGCCATGCAGCACCCCTATACCAAAGCCCTTTTTGCGGCCTCCAGCCATCAGGTAAACCTGCCCGTGCTGCCGCCCGATCCACTGCCCCTGCTTGAGGTGAAAAATGTCACCCGCAGCTATCGCCTGCCGCGCCGTGCGCTTCGGGAAAAACCGGCCCTAAAACCGGCCGTGCGCGGCGTCAGCTTTTCCTTGCGCCGCGGTGAGCGGCTCGGGCTTGTGGGCGAGTCCGGTTGCGGTAAATCCACCCTGACACGGGCAATCCTCGGGCTTGATCCGATTGACAGCGGTGACATCCGTTTGAACGGGCAAAGCCTGCAAGACGCCGGCGCCGATCTGCGCCGCGATATTCAGGTGGTGTTTCAGGACCCCTACGGCTCGTTCAATCCGCGCCATAAAGTCGGCCGGCTTATCCGCGAGCCCTATCATCTTTTGCCGCAGCCCCCGACCCCGCTGGATCAGGATGATGCGGTGGTCACTGTGCTCAAAGCGGTCGGCCTGCGCGCCGAGGATCAGTTTAAATATATCCATGAGTTTTCTGGCGGGCAGCGCCAGCGCATTGCCATTGCCCGGGCGCTTATCATTCGCCCCAAACTGGTTATTTTCGACGAAGCCGTCTCGGCGCTTGATGTCTCGGTGCGGGCGCAAATCCTTGATCTGATTGCCGCACTGGCCGAGGATTACGGGCTAAGCTATCTCTTTATAAGTCACGACCTTTCCGTGGTGCGTACCATTACCGACCGCTGTTTGGTGATGCAAAAGGGCGAAATTGTCGAACATGGCCAAACCGCCGATATCCTTGACAATCCGCAGCATAGCTATAGCCAAGAATTGATCGCTGCAGCCCCCAAGCTACCCAGAATTTCCATAGGAGCCTAACGACATGTCGCTTCCCAAACTGCCCTTTGCCGCAGATAAATGCCTTATTGGCGGCCGGTGGACTGCCCCGCAAACCGGCGATACGATTGACCTTATCAACCCCTCGGACGGCAGCGCGCTAACGGTAATTGCCGCAGGCGGTGCGGCAGATATCGACGCCGCAGTTGGCGCAGCCCGCAGCGCCTTTGACAACAGCTGGTCCCAGAGCACCGCAACCGAGCGTGGGCGCATCTTAAGCAAGCTGTCCGCACTGGTGTTAGAGCATAGCGCCTATCTGGCCGAGCTTGAGGCGCTGGATGTGGGCAAACCGCTAAAGCAGGCCCACGCAGATGCCGTCGCTTTGGCGCGTTATATGGAATTTTATGGCGGCGCGGCGGATAAGCTACACGGTGAAACCCTGCCCTATCAACAGGGCTATACGGTCTATACCCTGCGCGAGCCGCATGGGGTTACCGGCCATATAGTGCCGTGGAATTACCCGATGCAGATCATCGGCCGCTCGGTGGGGGCGGCATTGGCGATGGGCAATGCCTGCGTGCTTAAACCCGCAGAAGAGGCCTGTCTGACCGCGCTGGCCTTTGCGGATCTTGCGGGCAAGGCAGGTCTGCCCGATGGGGTTTTAAACGTGGTGCCCGGCGCAGGTCAAAGCGCGGGTGCGGCCCTAGCCGCCCATGGCGGCATTGATCATCTTAGCTTTACCGGATCGGTTCTAACTGGTCAGCGGGTGCAGGCGGCGGCCGCACAGCACGTGGTGCCGGTGACGCTTGAGCTTGGCGGCAAATCTCCGCAGGTGGTGTTCGGCGATGCCGATCTTGATGCCGCCTTGCCGTTTTTAATCAACGCTGGAATACAAAACGCTGGTCAGACCTGCTCGGCCAGCAGCCGCATCTTGGTGCAGCGCGGGCTTTATGAACAGGTGGTTGAACGCATGGCCGAACGCTATCGCCGCCTGACAGCGCGGCCGGCAATGGCAGACGGTGATCTAGGGCCGCTGATCTCGGCGCGCCAGCAGGGGATCGTACACGGGTTTCTGGATCAGGCGGGCGATCTGACCTGCGCCGCCCAAGGGCAGATTGCAGAGGACGCGCCAAACGGCGGCAGCTATGTAGCGCCGCATCTTTTTGCCGATGTGGCACCCACCCACGCGCTGGCACGCGATGAGGTGTTCGGGCCGGTGCAGGTGGTGATCCCGTTTGAAGATGAAGCCGAAGCGATCGCCATTGCCAACGGCACCGATTACGGGCTGGTGGCCAGTGTGTGGACGCGCGATGGCGGGCGGCAAATGCGCATGGCCAAGGCCTTGCGCTCGGGTCAGGTGTTTATCAACAACTACGGCGCTGGCGGCGGGGTTGAGCTGCCCTTTGGCGGGCGCGGGCTGTCGGGGCATGGGCGCGAAAAAGGTTTTGAGGCGCTATACGGGTTTTCGGCGCTGAAAACCGTTGCCGCACATCATGGCTAACGCACGGCTGCGCCTGACGAACCGCGAAGCGCGCAGGCTTTGGATTTGGACCAATGGACTTGCTGAAACGCCAACAGGTCCCTGCAAGCTGATGCAGATTGTGAACCGTTTGGGGTTCGTTCAGATCGACACCATCCGCAATGTGACCCGCGCGCATAACCATATTTTGTGGTCGCGCAGTCAAAACTACCACGAAGGGGCGATCTGGGACCGGTTGGCCGCCCGCGATGTGTTTGAACATTTCACCCATGATGCCAGCCTGATCGCAGCTGATGTGCTGCCCTATTGGGGCCTTCAGTTCGCCCGGTTAGAGGCCGCGATGTCGCGCCATGCTTGGTATCAGTCAGGTCTGGCCCAAGAGCAGGTGGCCGCGATTGTTGCACGCATAAAAACCGAAGGAGCTTTGTCCACACATGCCTTTGACAGCAAAGCTGAGGCGCATGAAATGTGGGCGCGGCCGCCGCATAAAAAGGCCCTTGATCACCTTTGGTATGCCGGAAAGCTGGCCACGTCGCATCGTGAAAAATTTGTAAAGTTCTACGATCTGGCCGAACGTGTTTTCCCGTCCCATGAGCAGCGCACAGACGCCGAGGCGCTGCGCTGGCTCGGGGCTGCCGCGATAGATAGGTTAAGTTTCGCCGCGCAGGGCGAGGTGAAGCGGTTTTGGGATGTAATGAGCGCGCAGGAAGCCAGAGAATGGGCCACAAAAACCAAGGACCTTATCCCGATAGACGTCACCTGTGCAGATGGGTCGACCTATGCTGCAATAGCGCATCCGGACATCAAAAAACGGCTGCGTGAAGCACCTGAGCCCACATCAAGACTGCGCATTTTAAATCCTTTCGATCCACTGATCCGCGACCGCGCTCGACTGGAAAATCTATTTGGCTTTGCCTACCGCAATGAAATGTTTGTGCCAAAGGCCAAACGCATATGGGGGTATTATGTCTATCCCCTGCTCGAAGGGGCGCGCTTTGTTGGCCGAATTGAGTTAAAGGGCGATCGCAGCAAGAAGCTGCTTACTGTTACCGGATTTTGGCAGGAACCGGGCGTGCAATGGAGCGCTGCGCGCAGGAATAAATTGGAAGCCGAACTGTGCCGGTTCGGCCGGTTTGCGGGTTTAAACGCGCTGCGATGGGATATTGCACTCGTTTGACTTGAATATCGCCGGATTTGAGCGCAAGCTTTGAGTGAGGACAGCGGAGGCATTTGGATGAGACTGGACGGAAAAACGGCCATTGTTACCGGCGGAGGCTCGGGCTTTGGCGCTGGGATAGCGCGTAAATTTGTTGCCGAGGGCGCACAGGTCGTGATCGCTGACATCAATCTTGCAGCGGCAGAAGCCATAAGCGATGAATTGGGCCCAGCAGCCTTTGCCGCACATGTGGATGTTGCAGATTTGGGCTCGGTAAAAGCGCTTGCCCTCCAAGTTGAAAAAGATGTGGGAGCAGTTGATATTGTCATTAACAACGCCGGGGTGACCCATTTGCCAACGCCGCTTGACGAGGTCAGCGAAGAAGATTTTGACCGTGTATTTTCGGTTAATTGCAAATCTGTCTATCTGACGGCCAAAACCTTTGTGCCGGCCATGAAAGCCCGCGGCGCAGGGGCGATTTTAAATATCGCATCCACCGCAGGCGTATCACCGCGGCCCAACCTCAATTGGTACAACAGCTCGAAAGGCTGGATGAACACAGCGACCAGAACCATGGCGGTTGAACTTGCGCCCTTTGGCATCCGCGTCAATGCTATCAACCCTGTGGCTGGTGAAACGCCATTGCTTGCGTCGTTCATGGGGGAAGATACACCGCAGATGCGCGCCAAGTTCCTATCAACCATTCCCTTGGGGCGGTTTTCCACGCCCGAAGATATTGCCAACAGCGCCTGCTATCTGTGCTCAAACGAAGCCAGTATGGTGACCGGGGTTTGCATGGAAGTGGATGGCGGGCGGTGTATCTAATGCAGCCCGGAGCGCGTAATTTAATCACCGATGTGGCGGGGATTGAGGTTGGAAATGCCTCTGATCCGGCGCTGAAATCCGGCGTCAGCGTGGTCATGTCCGATACCCCGATGACGGCATCATACGCGGTGATGGGCGGAGCGCCCGGAACCCGGGATACAGACTTGCTTGAACCCGATAAAACCGTTCCCGCAGTGGATGCTCTGGTGCTGTCGGGCGGGTCTGCTTTCGGGCTTGATGCGGCCAGCGGCGTCAGTGCCTGGCTGGCCGAAGAAGGTCGCGGCTATAGGGTGGGCAGCGCCACTGTGCCGATCGTTCCCACGGCTATATTGTTTGATTTGCTCAACGGCGGGAACAAAAACTGGTCCACCAATCCCTATGCGGCGCTGGGCCGCGCGGCCTTTGAGGCCCGCAGCGACAGTTTTGATCTGGGCACCGCAGGCGCAGGCTACGGCGCACTTTGCGGAATGATGAAAGGTGGACTTGGCTCTGCCTCGTTTCAGCTGAGTTCCGGGATCACCGTCGGGGCCTTGGTGGCTGCCAATCCGGTCGGAAACCTTGTGGAACCGGACCGCAAGCGGTTCTGGGCTGCGCCGTTTGAGGTTGGCGCGGAATTTGGCGGTCTCGGCGTGCCAAACCCCAACGGCCCCGTTGGGCTTGAGCAAAGCAAACTTGGCCGTCTGGTTGACGGCGCCAACACAACACTGGCCATCGTGGCCACCGATGCCATTTTGACCAAAGCCGAGGCCAAACGCTTGGCCACCGTATCGCATGACGGCTTTGCACGGGCCATCGTGCCCTCGCATTTGCCGCAGGATGGGGATTTGATCTTTGCGGCCTCAACCGGCCGGCAGGCACTGCCCGAAGGCCCGTTGGGATTTGCCGAGCTCTGTCACGCCGCCAGCCTGTGCGTGGCGCGGGCCGCAGCGCGCGGTATATATGAGGCCACCTCAGAGCCGGGCGATACGCTGCCCACTTGGGCCAACTTCAACCGCTGATCAGCCCTTTTCGTGAAAAAATCCAAAAATTTTCTCGGCCATGGCCGCAGAAATACCTTCGACGGCTTTTAAATCGGCCAAATTGGCGCGGCTCACTGCCTTGGCCGAGCCAAAATGCGCCAAAAGCGCGTGTTTGCGCGATGCGCCGACCCCTGCAATATCGTCTAGCGGCGTGGCCCCAATGGCTTTTGCACGTTTGGCCCGATGGGTGCCAATTGCAAACCTGTGTGCCTCATCGCGTAGTCTTTGGATAAAATACAGCACCGGATCATTGCGCTGCAACGCAAAGGGGCGCTGGCCGCGGATATGAAACTCTTCCTTGCCCAGATCGCGGTCGATGCCTTTGGCAACCCCCACCATAGGGATGTCTTCAACCCCAAACTCGGCCATGACCTTGGCCACCGCGGATACCTGACCCGCGCCGCCATCGATCAGCAGTAAATCCGGCCAGTGATCCAAGCTACGGTCGGGGTCTTCCTTTAACAAGCGTTTGAACCGCCGGGTCAGCACCTCTTTCATCATGCCGAAATCATCGCCGGGGGACAGAGTTTCATCGGTAATATTAAACTTGCGGTAGCTGTTTTTCATCAGCCCCTCAGGGCCGGCCACAATCATCGCGCCCACCGCGTTGCTGCCCTGAATATGCGAATTGTCATAAACCTCGATCCGCTGCGGCGGCTGATCAAGTTCAAAGGCGTCCGCCAGACCGCGCAGTAGTTTTGCCTGGGTCGCAGTTTCGGCCATTTTGCGCGCCAGACTTTCTTTTGCATTGCGCAGCGCGCCAGAGATGAGTTCAAGCTTTTCACCGCGCAAAGGTACGGTGATATCCACCTTTCGGGCGAGCTTATCACTGAGCAATTGCTCCATCAGATCGGCATTTTCAATATCGTGGGACAAGATCACGGAACGCGGCGGTTCCTTGGTGGCGTAAAACTGGCCCAAGAAAGCCTCCATCACCTCGGCATGGCTCATATCGGCGGCCACGCGCGGGTAAAAATCACGGTTGCCCCAGTTTTGATTGGCGCGAATGAAAAACACCTGAACGCAGGCCTGACCCGCTTCGAGATGCAGAGCAACGATATCGGCGTCTTTTACAGTTCTGGGATTGATGCCTTGGGTGGTTTGCACCTGCGTCAGCGCGCGAATTCGGTCGCGAAGGGAAGCAGCCTCTTCAAACTCCATCGCGTCTGAGGCGGCCGCCATTTGCGCCGCAAGCTTTTCCTGTACCTCGGTTGAGCGCCCAGATAAAAAACGCTGCGCATCTTTAACAGCTGCACCATACTCATCCGTCGAAATGCGCTCCACGCAGGGCCCGCTGCACCGCTTGATCTGATATTGCAAACAGGGGCGCGTGCGGCTTTCAAACATCGCATCGGTGCAGTTGCGCAGCATGAACACCCGCTGCAACTGTGATAATGTGCGGTTCACCGATCCAGCGCTTGCAAAGGGTCCATAATAGGCGCCTTTTTCCAATTTTGCGCCGCGGTGCTTTTTAATCTGGGGAAAGCGGTGCTCGGTGGTGACAAGAATGTTGGGAAAGGATTTATCATCCCGCAGCAAAACATTATAGCGCGGTTTGAGCTGCTTGATCAGGTTTTGCTCTAGCAGCAAAGCTTCGGTTTCGGTGCGCGTGGTGAGAAACATCATTGAAGATGTTTCTGAAATCATCCGCGCGATACGCCCCGAGTGCCCGCTTGGGCGGGCATAATTCGACACTCGCGCTTTTAAGTTTCGCGCTTTACCGACATATAAAACCCGCGCTTGATCATCCAGCATACGGTACACACCGGGCGAGCTGTCAAGCGTTGCTACATACTTTTGGATAATCTTATAACCGGTTTTATTCATGACATGCGCATTGGTCTAAGGGTATCTATCGAATTGATAATGATTCTTTCCTAGCTGCAATGTTATAGCGTTGGGATCAAGAGAAAAGCTGTCCACCGTTCCTGTGGATAACTCTGGGGAAAAGCAACGAGAATCTGGATTTTTCTTTGCAAAGTCTGCCACTTCGCTAAAATGCCTAAAAATTAGGCAGATAATTAACATATTGAAATCATTGTATTTTTTTCCATGCCTTTCTGCAAATTATTGAAAACAATACATTTTTGTAGCAACTCTTTAACAAAACCTTACACCGGTGCACAACTTGTCCGATAAATTCGGCAAGCGGTTACTCGATTCCGAGTATATCCGGGGTTTGCCAGCAAAGATGCTGGCCGCCATCGACACAGAGTAATTGCCCTGTTATCGCCGGCGCATCAATAAAATACCCCAGTGCCGCAGTGATGTCAGATGGGTTAGCGCCACGGGTCAAAACCGTATTTTTACGTTGTTTTTGAAAGTGTTCCAAAGTTTGCCGAGCGCCTTGCAATGTCGGACCGGGGCCGATTGCATTGACCCGGACGTGCGGCGCAAGCGCCTGTGCTGCGGTCTGTGTCAGCGCCCAAAGTCCCATTTTGGCGATCGTATAGCTGGCAAATTCCGGTGAGAGCTTACGTACCCGCTGATCTATCATATTGACAATAAGCCCCTGCGCGAGCGGTTCGTTATTTGCATCCATCTGCGCTTTGGGCAGCTGCGCGGCAAAAGCCTGACTTAAGACGAAAGGTGCCCGCAGATTGCTTTCAATATGGCGATCCCAGCTTGTACGCGTAGCGGTCTCAAGGGTGTCATATTCAAAAATCGAGGCATTGTTGATCAGGCAGGTGATGGGCCCTCCGAGAGCCGCGGCCGCAGCAGGCAGCAGCTCTTGTACCTCTGCCTCTATGAGCAAATCAGCCGGAAGCGCCGTTGCCTTGCAGCCCAAGGCTTGAATCTTTGCTACCACCGCATCTGCTGCCGCTTGCGAGCTGGCATAATGCACCGCCACATCATAGCCTCGCGCCGCCACATATAGCGCCATTTCTCGGCCCAGCCGTTTCGCGCCTCCAGTTATCAATGCCCGCATAATCGCACCTTTCAAATTTTAGGATAGCACAATAGTGACATAGGCCAAATAACTGCCGGTCAAGAGCACACCCCAAAATCGCGTGAGTTTCATCCGCCAAACTACAAACGGCGCAAGCAGTAGCGAAGACCCCAGCATGACCCAAAGATCAAAGGTCAAAAACGCGCGCGGTACCGGCACGTCACCAATCAATGCGGTGATCCCAATAATGGCCAGCAGATTAAACATATTTGACCCGATCACATTGCCAATTGCGATATCTGCTTGCCTTCTAATAGCGCTCATCACTGTGGTGGCCAACTCTGGCAAGGAAGTTCCAATAGCGATTAATGTCAAACCAATGGCTGTTTCGCTAACATGATAGCTGAGCGCGATAGCGGTTGCGCTACTCACCAGAATTTCTGCGCCCAGCGGTAGTCCAACCAACCCAAGCAACAAATAAAACGTAATCCACCAACCGCTCATAGACTGATCCGCGGCCTCTAGATTGGTTAAATCAACCGGATCTTTGCCGGTTTCTCGGCGGTGGGCGCGGGCCTGCATAAAGGCATCTCGCAGAGAATAGCCAAGTGCAGCCAAGAGCACAGCGCCCTGCCAAAAACCAAATTCTCCGGTAAAGGCCAAGGCAATAAACAGCAGTGTTGCCAGCAACATAAAGCCATAGATTTTGCGGCTGTTACAATGAGAAGTATCCAACACAGATATGATCGCCGGAATGCCCAAAACCAAGAGCACATTGGCTGTGTTCGAGCCTACTACATTGCCCAAGGCAATCCCTGGCGCGTTATCCAAAGTGGCCCGGATTGCAATCAAAAGCTCAGGCGCTGAGGTTCCAAACGCCACGATGGTCAAGCTGACGATCAAAGCCGGCACCCCAAGCCGCAAGCTTAGGTTGACAGCGCCTTTTACCAGCACGTCCCCAGCCAAAAGTAATATAACAAGACCAATCGCAGACAGCAGCCAATCCATCACAGGCCCCTATTTAGCGCCACAAACACAGGGCGGCTTACCGATCATGATCCGGCCGCACTCCGGGCATCTTGCGGTTTTGCGACGGCCAACCTTTGGCATCCGTAACCTGCCAAACATGGCCAAGACCGCCATGCCAGCCAAAAACAAGACTACAATCTTAAAAATCATATCAAAGCCCAAAGCGGGCAAAGGCCGCCTTTTCCTCTAACATAATCGATGCGCTGTGGAACAGGGATGCGCCAAATCGCTGTGCCAGGCTTTTCTTTTGGCCATAAAGCCGGAAACGTACTTTTTCGCCATAGCGCTCTTTTATAACAGGCACCAGATGACCAATTGCATCCGCCAGCCCCAAGTCAACAGCGGTCTGACCGACCCAGTATTCTCCGCTAAACAAATCTTCATCAGAACTGAACTTGTCGCCTCTGCGTGCAGTGACATGGTCAATAAAGGCTTTGTGGACCTGCTCTAGGGTGGCTTTCATGCGGGCCACATCTTCGGGCTTTTCTTCGCGAAACGGGTCAAGCGTCGATTTTGATTTTCCCGCCGTATAGACCCGCCGCTCAATGCCATAACGGGCAAGGAACTCTGGCGCGCCAAATCCGGCAGAGATCACGCCGATGGACCCAACGATCGAGCTATGGTCGAGAAAGATCTCATCCGCTGTCACCGCCAGCCAATAACCGCCCGAGGCGGCCACATCCTCGACAAATGCCAGAACCGGCACTTTATGCTCTTCTGCAAGCCGGCGAATTCGCGCCCCAATAAGCGAGGATTGAACTGGTGAGCCACCGGGTGAGTTTAAAACCAAGGCCACAGCGTCGGGTTTGCCTTTGAGAAAGGCCTTTTCCAATATTGGGGCTAAAGCCTGATCATTTAGCTGCCCACGCGACCCAGCCGCAATAAGACCAGAAAGCCGCACGACGGCTACGGATTTTTGAGATTTGCGAAATGGAATTTTAAGTTTCATGGTCCTGATGTAGAGTGCTTGGCGCAAACAAACAAGAACCCTAGGTGATCCATTAAAATTAATTTTCGACCGCAGGAAAGCCTTTAGCTGCGCAGCCGCCATCCAGTTTTGAAAATCCAGCCAATCACAGCCAGACACAGTACGGTGAAACCAAAAATAGCGATCAAGCTGGTATAGACAGACACATCGGCCATTCCGAAAAACGACCAGCGAAAGCCAGAGATTAAATACACAACCGGATTTAACATGGCGATGTTTTGCCAGACCGGCGGCAACATCGAGATTGAATAGAACGAGCCGCCAAGAAACACCAGCGGCGTTACAATCAGCAAAGGCACCACTTGCAGCTGCTCAAAATTCTTTGCCCATATGCCAAGAATAAAGCCTAAAAGCGAAAACGAAAAACAGGTCAGAACCAGAAACGCAAACATGGCGAACGGATATTGGATTTTCAGATCAACAAAAAGTGTCGAGGTGGCCAAAATAACCATGCCGATCAACAGCGCTTTGGTGGCCGCCGCGCCCACATATCCAGCTACGATTTCCAGAAAACTTACCGGCGCTGAAAGCAATTCATAAATCGTGCCGACAAATTTTGGGAAATATATCCCAAAAGAAGCATTCGATATTGCTTGCGTCATTACCGTGAGCATCACCAGACCGGGCACAATAAAGGTGCCGTAGCTGACCCCTTCGACC
>CBFHXE010000035.1:0-390 GCA_965659715.1 uncultured Paracoccaceae bacterium
GCGTTGAAAATACCATTGCGTTTGCTCGCGCTCTGAGGGTTTGGGCAAGGCGACAACACGGGCCACACGTGGGTTTAGGCGTTGCACTATCCGCTTGATCACCCCGCCTTTGCCAGCGCTATCGCGGCCCTCACAGATGATAAGAACCTTTGAGCCGGTCGCCTCAACCCAGTCTTGCAGTTTGATCAATTCGATTTGCAACCGCAGAAGGTTTTCATAATAGGTTCGACGGTCGAGATCGTTTGGCTGTTTTTCTTTGTAGACTTTGCGAAGTTCATCGCTCAGCATCGGCTCGCTGAACTCGTTTTCAAAAAGGTCATCAAGCGTTTCTTCCATCTCAGCGCTAAGCCAGCTCTCTGAAGTAGGGGACTCTTTGACCATTTATTTTTC
>CBFHXE010000035.1:400-10755 GCA_965659715.1 uncultured Paracoccaceae bacterium
TAATCGCATAGGCTATGTCTATAAATCACTCTGTTGTGACAGTTTTGTGTCGCAGGCATCCCATTACAAGCCGCCGTTCCAAAGAGCAAAATTTTAATGATCCAAAGACCATATCACCGCAAAGATCAGGATGCAAACCGGTTGGCAATTGGCTGCCCTATTGGGGCCTTGAGCAAAATAGAGACGCGTATAATCTAGAATATTAACGTCCATGGACGGTCTTTTTTATCGACAGTCTTTGAACTTCGACTTACGGTTTTGAACACCGCACAGGAGGGTGAGATGAAAATCACGCAGATCAGCGCATGGCAAGTGGATCTTCCCTTGAAGGAAGGCCGTTACAATTGGTCAAATGGCAATTCCGTTTCGGTTTTTGACAGCACGGTGGTTGAGATAAAAACCGATGCTGGGCTGTGCGGCTATGCCGAATGCTGTCCGCTGGGATCGGCCTATTTGCCATCCTTTGCCCGCGGTGTTCGGGCCGGTCTTACCGAGCTTGCGCCGCATCTTATCGGCTGTGATCCCACTAATATCCAGCAGATCAATCAGGTGATGGATGGCGCCCTGCGCGGCCACCCCTATGCAAAGGCCCCAATTGATATTGCCTGCTGGGATTTACTGGGAAAACATTCGGGTCTGCCGGTCTACACCCTTCTTGGCGGCGCAATGCAGGAAGACATAGCACTGTACCGTGCAATTTCGCAGGAAAGCCCGGCGCAGATGGCGGAAAAAATCGCCGGCTATAGCGCTGAGGGGTACACAAAATTTCAGCTCAAAGTGGGCGGGGATGCAACAGAGGATATCGAGCGTATCCATGCAACGCGCGCGATATTAAAGCCAAGCGATATATTGGTTGCAGATGCCAACACAGGTTGGAGCAAGCATGACGCGGCGCGGGTAGTGGGCGCCGTGGCTGATTTAGATCTTTACATCGAACAGCCCTGCCCGAGCTATGAAGAAAGCCTATCGGTTCGCCGGCGCACTGCATTGCCGTTTGTTTTGGACGAGGTGATCGACGGAACAGCTTCGCTGGTGCGCGGGATATCCGAGGACGCAATGGATGTGATCAATCTCAAAATTTCCAAAGTTGGCGGTTTGAGCCGGGCAAAACTGATGCGCGATCTTTGCGTCGAAGCCGGTATCCCCATGACCATAGAAGACACATGGGGCGGCGATATAACCACCGCTGCAATTGCCCATCTGGCGCGCTCGACACCTGAGAAGTTTTGCTTTTCTGCAACCGACTTTAACAGCTACGGGACGGTTTCCATTGCGGCAGGTGCGCCGCGGCGTGTGAACGGAAAAATGACCGCCAGCGATGCCCCGGGGCTTGGGATCGAGCCTCATTTCGACGTCCTAGGCAAACCCGTCCTAACCGTAAGCTAAAGGCAGCTCATGCGCAGTAAAACCTCAATCGAAGTGATCTCGGCCCATGCCGAAGGCGAAGTGGGCGATGTCATCATCGGCGGCGTAGAGCCGCCACCGGGTGATACCCTATGGGCGCAAAGCCGGTTCATCGCCCAAGATCAGAAATTGCGCAATTTCATGCTTAATGAGCCGCGCGGCGGTGTTTTTCGTCATGTCAATCTGCTGGTGCCGCCCAAAAACCCCGAGGCAGATGCCGCATTTATCATTATGGAACCCGAAGATACCCCGCCAATGTCAGGATCAAATTCCATCTGCGTTGCAACCGTGCTGCTTGAAAGCGGCCTTCATCCGATGTGCGAGCCGGTCACCGAACTGACGCTCGAGGCCCCCGGCGGCTTGGTAAGGGTGCGCGCGACGTGCCGGGATGGCAAAGCCGAGCGGATCACGGTTCAAAACCTGCCATCCTTTGCCCATCGGCTTGATGCAGTGCTTGAACTGCCTGAACTGGGCAGCCTATGCGTGGATACGGGTTTTGGCGGCGACAGCTTTGTGATTGTGGATGCCGCCGCTTTGGGCTTTGAAATTGTCGAAAGCGAAGCCCGCGATTTGGCCAGACTGGGCAATAAAATCACCCAAGCCGCAAATCAACAGCTTGGATTTGAGCACCCCGAACTGCCCGACTGGACGCATATATCGTTTTGCCTTTTTGCAGGTCCTCTTGAGCAAACGCCCGATGGCCTTTCGGCGCGCTCAGCAGTGACAATCCAACCGGGCAAGATCGACCGCTCGCCCACAGGCACTGCGGTGTCGGCGCGAATGGCGGTGCTGCATGCGCGCGGCCAGATGCAGCAGGGGCAAAGTTTTGAAGCCCGATCCATTATCGGATCGCGGTTTACCGGCTGCATTTCCAAGACCCTTCAACTTGGCGGTCGCTCTGCGATTATTCCGGAAATTTCAGGGCGCGCGTGGATCACCGGGCACCACAAATACTGGCTTGATGCCAGTGACCCGTGGCCAGAGGGATATAAACTAAGTGATACTTGGGGGGTTTAGAGCCTCTGTCAAACGCAGGTGGATTTACCATTTTCGGATGTAAATTTTCTACTGTGTCAGGCATTGCTTTTCAGCCTTTCTAAAAATCAGACTTCACAGAAAGGGCTGATTTGCTATGCTAGAGCAGAGTTATAGGGGGTTGTTATGTTTGGTTTGGGTAAGAAAAAGAAATTCGAGCAGCATCAGAAACTTCTGTACCAATGTCAGCACTTTGGCGAATTTGCGCTAGATCTGGCCGAAGAAAATGCCGATGCAGATCAGATAGAATTTTGGCAGGCAAAACTGGGCAGGATTACCAAAGTGCGTGACGGGAGCCTGCGCAAAGACGGCTTAATCGATAAAAACGATGAGTTCTTTCTCGATGCGTTGCGGGATAAATGCGAAGAGGTCTACTATAAAACCGAGCTTTCAAAGCAACAGTCATTTGATGATAGTTTTGTACCGGACGAAGGCTGGGAAGCGTATCTTGAGGACGTAAAGGATAAAGTTGGTTAATTTAACGCGCCGTCAGTGACAGCCGCAGCTTCGGGTTTCAAAGCGGCAGCGCTGTGGTTTTAAATACCGTTCGCAACGCAAACGACGACTGCATTTGCGCCACCCCGGGCAACCGCGTCAGATATTGGCGGTGAATACGGGCAAAATCTTCGGTATTTTCAGCCACCACTTTCAAAATATAATCCGCCGTGCCGGCCATTAGATGACATTCAAGCACATCGGGAATACGCGCCACCGCTTTTTCAAAGTTCTCCAGCACTTCATCTGCCTGCGCCGAAAGGGTGATTTCCACAAAAACCGTGGTTGGCACGTCTAGCTTGCGTGGATCAAGCAGGGCCACATAGTCTTTGATGAAACCATCTTTTTCCAAGCGTTGCACACGCCGGTGACAGGCGGATGCGGATAAGTTTACCTTTTCTGCAAGGTCTGCATTTGAGATTCGCCCACTGCGCTGAAGCACATTCAAAATTCGACGATCAATCTGATCTACTTTCATTTTGCACAATTATCCATCACTAAATTGTTGAAATTAAGAATATCATTCGAATTTTTTTCGTCAACACGCATGAAATTCTCACAATATTGTTTGAAAAATACATCATCCTGCGGGCACCAAAGGAAGGAATGCAAAATGCACATCGGTTGTCCAAAAGAAATTAAACCACAAGAATTCCGGGTCGGATTGACCCCTTCTCTCGCCCAAGATCTTGTCACGCGTGGTCATACAGTCAAAATAGAAACCGGCGCGGGTGTTGGCGCAGGTTTTTCTGATGCCGCCTATGTTCAGGCTGGCGCTGAAGTGGTGGAAACCGCCGCTGAGGTTTTTGCCCAAAGTGAAATGATCGTCAAAGTCAAAGAGCCGCAAGCGGTTGAGCGCAAAATGCTGCGCGAAGGGCAGCTTTTGTTCACCTATCTGCATCTGGCCCCCGACGCCGATCAAACCCATGATCTTTTGGCCAGTGGCTGTACTGCAATTGCTTATGAAACCGTAACCGATGCGCTCGGCGGATTGCCGTTGCTCGCACCGATGTCCGAAGTGGCCGGCCGTCTTGCCCCGCAAATGGGCGCCTGGGCCCTGCAAAAAGCCAATGGTGGGCGCGGTGTTCTACTGGGCGGTGTTCCCGGGGTTGCCCCGGGCCGCGTTTTAGTGATCGGCGGCGGTGTTGTTGGAACCCATGCAGCGCGGATTGCCGCCGGTATGGGCGCAGAGGTCACCGTTTTAGATCGCTCTTTAGCGCGTCTGCGCTATCTTGATGACAGCTTTGGCCATCTTTTCCGCACCGGCTATTCCAGTCCGGCGGTCACCGCCGAACTGGCGGCTGAGGCTGATATGATCATTGGCGCTGTGCTTATCCCCGGAGCCTCTGCTCCAAAGCTGATTAGCAAAGATCAACTTGCAACATTGAAACCGGGTGCGGCGTTGGTCGATGTCGCCATTGATCAGGGTGGGTGCTTTGAAACATCCCGCGCCACAACGCATGATGACCCAGTTTATGATGTGGATGGCATTATGCACTACTGTGTGGCCAATATGCCCGGCGCCGTCGCCCGCACGGCAACACAAGCTCTAAACAATGCCACATCGCCCTTTGTCATTGCGCTGGCAGACAAAGGCTGGATGCAGGCCTGCGCCGATGATCCACATCTGCTCAACGGGCTGAACATTCATGCCGGTCAAGTGACCTATGCAGCGGTCGGAGAGGCGTTGAGCCTGCCCACCGCGGCACCAAGTTTACAGCTAAAATCTGCCGCCTAGCTTTGGGCGGTTAATTTCGGTCCATCCAAACCATGAGAGCGTCAGCTTGCGCCTGCGCAAGCTGACCGTTCCAATCAATGGTATCGTCTAGGTCTTTATCTGTTCCCAAGGCTTCTATTTTTGTCATGATAGAGGCCGTGCGGCGATCGCCATTGGCTTGCGCAAGGATCGACCAGAAATAAGCTGCAAGATAGGATTTGCGCATGCCTTTGCCGTTCATGCTGGCAACGGCATAGCGGTAGTAATCTGCAGGCTCTACAGCCGCAACCACTTTATTGAAATCAATCATACCGTCACCCTGCATCGCAAGCACATCGCTGAGATCAAGATAGGGCTCTGCCACATTTAAGATATTCACTGATTGTGCGCTTCCGGTTGCTGAATCTTGCAAGGCAAATTCATACGCGAGCGTATAGTTCTTTTTTTCCAGATAATGTTGGGCAAGGGTGTGGGAAATTCCGTCAGCGCCTTGAATGGCCAGATAATTAAGTATTTTCAAACCAATGGCTTCATTTCGTGGATACCCTTTTCCGGTAAGGAACCCTTCGCCGACATGCATTAACTTCTCGTCAGAGTAATTGGAAAAATTCCCATATATAATAGATTTGATATCCTGAGCGGGCATAAGCTGTGACCGCCTTATCTCACCAGCATATATGTTTGGGGAAAGGAAATTAATCAGTTTAGCCGGATCTTCCAGCACATCTGGGTCCAATAAAATACCATCTGCATTGGTGATATTCGACCGAAGTGTGATCTGAGTGGGTGACTGCAAAAAGTCCTCCCAAGCGGTTGAAATTTGCCCTAGGAACTTTTGAGATTGGGCATCAGGCTGGCCATAGAATGCGCCACTGCCTATCATTTCAGCAACATAATCGCCTGCATAACCTGGTTGGGTAAACTGCGCAGGCAGTTGAATAGAGGCACTGTCCCAGATACCCTTGTTGAACACAGTCAGTTCTGCCTCGCCCAATCGGGCATGAAGCGGGGTATAGCCATCAATAATTGAGAAATAAGGAAAGCTTAAATGCAGTGTAAATCCAAGCGCATCGGCCAATTCACCATGCACGGAAAGTGTCGCACCGCCGCTTGGATAATCATAGGAAATCTCAACCTTGGCATTGGGCACAACCATCGTGCTAACGCCGGCCATCGCCAGCATGCCGCGGGCCTCAAAAGGTAGGCAGGTCGGTGAAAGCCGTAAATCGTCCAGACCAAATTCAACCGTATCTTTGGACACATAGCCGGCCGTTGAAGAAGAAAAGGCAATATGTCCAATGGCAAGACTACAGCCGCTCATTCCTTCATGCGGCAGGGGTTCAACCACTAAATCATTGACCGACACAGTGCCCAGCGTTTCATTGTATGTAATGCTGTCATATTCAATCTCTGCCTGTGTTCGCGCGGCGGACACCGCCACTTCAAACACTCTGTTTGACAACTGGTTGATCAGCTTTGCGGGGTCAATCAAAGGCTCTGCGGCTAATGATTCAAGCGGAGACATAACCCCTGCCCCCAAAATCATGGCCCCTATAACACCGGCCAGTCCTAACGTGTTCGACATCTTTTCACTCACTACTTTTGCACCAAAGTAGGATAGCTAAGAGATTTTATTGGTCAAGTCCGACAAATTCCGAATTTGCAAAAGGCTTTTCAAAAGTATTGAAAATCAACGCTCTGGCAAAGCGCCGCTCAGGACATAGCTCAGAATTTCAACCACTTGCTGCGGGGTTTCAACAACCGCAAGCGCGGCGGCGTCGACCTCTTTGAGCGCGTGCTGGTGATCCGCGCCGTGCATGATCACCAATGATTTGCCCAGCGCCGCAGCATAACCTGCGTCAAAGGCAGCGTTCCACTGTTTGTATTTGTCGCCAAAGCGCACCACAACGATATCCGCCAACTCAATTCCACGTCTGGTGCGAATGGCGTTCAGCTTTGCGCCTTTGTTATCGTGCCAGAATTTATCCAGCTCAGCACCCATAATTGCCACACCGCAATCATCACTGGCCGCATGGTCCGTGACAGGACTATTGAACGTTACATTTAGATCTTTAGCGCCTTCAATAATCTGGTCGCGCCAATCAGTATGAATTTCTCCGGAAAGATAAACGGACAGCATGACAAGCCTTTCTAAAATGAAAGGGCGCGAGCGCCCTTTTCTTTGTTATGTCAGGTTCTGCAATACCCGTTTAAGCCCTGCCCGTAAACCAGCCGTTTCGGCGAAAGATTAACCAATCAAGCGCCAAAGCCAAAATCAGGGTAGCGCCCATCAAGGGCAGCAGCATCAACACCACCACCAGTATCCCCATACCGATATTCAAGCTTGCCTCCGGGGCATTTGGAACACCCAAGACCCCTGCCGGGCGCCGTTTCCACCAGGCCAGAAAACCTGAAACGGACAGCAACACACCCAGCAGCGCCGCCAGAGTGTTCTGTGCGATGTTCAACGCGCCGTAAAGCTCACCCTGATCAAAGGAAATCCCCCAGGACACCGTTTTTGCAACCACTAGGGCATTTGCAAAATCAATACTTTTTAAGATCTGACCAGAATACTGCTCGATGACCAGTTCATTTTGCTCCATCCGGTTTTTGCTTTTCGAACGTATCCAATAGGAACCACTGGGCCCTTTTGGAGCACGCATTTCATAAGGCGCCTTTAAACCCTCGGCTTTTGCAAGATCTACAACCTTTTCAAAAGATATTGGCGGCATGTCGGCTTGGTTAGATTTCGGCATCTTCCCACCGAACCGAAGGCTTTCGGCTTTTTGGCCGGTCTGCTTTTGAACATAAGACAGCCCGCCGCCCCAGACATCTGTCCATGGCAGGCCGGTGATCAGAATGGGCAGAACCAAAAGAGCGGCCAGAAAGCCGGTAAACATATGGGTTTCACGCCACCAGCTGCGCCCCTTACCACGCGGAAGTGACATAGCATCTGCCAAGGTGCGCTGTCCGCGTGGCCACCACAGGTATAGGCCGGTAATGAACAGAACGATTGCCCAATGCGCCGACAATTCGACGAATTTAGTACCAAAATCCCCGAGCAGAAGTTCACCATGAAACTTGCGCAGCATACGCATCGGCATCTCATCGCGTTCTGATACGCCTAAAACTTCATTGGTATATTGATTGACCCAGGCGATTGAACGGGTTTTTTTGCCGTCATTGAATTCAATAACCGTGCTTTTTTGTGGTTCGTCATAAACGGTTATTCCCCGCAATCTGGTTAGTCCCGCTTCTGCTTGAACCGCAGCCACCTGAGCGCTTAAAGCAACAGTGGTTTGTTGGGGTTCGACATAGATCCTGTCAGCGTATATCCAGTTGTTGATCTGGTCTTTATAAAGATAGATGCCGCCGGTTAAAGAAAGCATTGCCATAAACGGCAGCACAAACAGGGCGGCCAGAAAGTGCCATTTCCACACAAGCCGGTAAAACTCTGCCTGCGTGCGCGATGCGGATGCATCGCCACGTTGAGTGATGATAGTCATAATTTAAGTCCTTAGTTGATCTGATTTGTTTTGGCTCAGACCAGATAAGGCGGTGGCCGTTTTGGCGGGATGCGGGCAAACCTATCCGCGTTCAGACGCCTATTAACTGAAATATGAAACACACGCGCATGGCTTAACGCCAGATGCTGCCAATAAAGAAGCTGGGCTTCAAAACCAACGCCTGCCTCGGGAATTGGACAATCTTGCATTTCTTGTTGCGCAAGCTATACCGGATCACCGCTGGCGTCCAGCAACAAAACCAGGCTCTCATTTCCGGCGCAAATGTAAACAAAACTCCACCCCGGAATAACAGCGGATAAAGCGCCACTGACCTTGGGCGCCAAAACACCCAGAGAAACGATGACGCAAAACGCTATGTTGAGTAAGTGCCGCATCATGTCATTCGCGTGGCTCAGTTTTTGGGTTGGAATAAAGGGATTTAGGGTGGCCAGTTTTAAAGGTTTATGTACAAAAACCGGCCTGCCCGTATCGGGGCTATATGTTTATTCCCGCAGGTCCCCACCGGTGGCTTTTAGCACTTTTTGGATGATTTTCTGGCTGGCGGCTTCGATATCCTGATCGGTCAACGTCGCCTCTTTGGGCTGCAACCGCGCGCGCAGGGCAATTGATTTTTTACCCTCGCGCAACCGGCCTCCGATAAACTCATCAAAAACCCGCACTTCTTGGATCAAGGCCTTGTCCGCCCCGGCAGCTGCATTGACCAAGGTAATCGCCTCGATGCCTTGATCGACAACAAACGCAAAATCCCGCTCGACTGCCTGCAAATCGCTCAGGTGCAGCGCCGGCCGTGTGGGCGAGGTGTTGCGCGGCATTGGAACCGCTTCAGGCCAGATGGTAAAGCCCATGGCCGGTCCTTTGATATCAAGCACGGCCAAAACCTTGGGATGGATTTCACCGAACACAGCCAGTGTCTTCTTGGGCCCAAGGCAGAACCGTCCGTGCCGTCCGGGGTGCCACCATTCAGCGCCTTCGCGCTGGATTTGCATTTTGGCTGGGGCACCAATGGCTGCAAGCACCGCTTCGGCATCCGCTTTGGCATCATAAAGATCAACGGGCCGTGCCTCGCCATGGACATCTTTGGGGCTGGTCTGGCCAATCAGCAGACCGCTAACCTGTAAATGCTGTTCCTCGGGCTCGCCGCCGTGAAAAGCAGGGCCCACCTCAAACAGTGCCATATCGGAAAAGCCGCGCGCCTGATTACGGCTGGCCGCTTGCAAGAGGCCAGGCAGCAGGTCGGGGCGCATATGGCTCATTTCCGAACTGATCGGGTTTTCCAGCATCGAGGCATCATCCCCGCCGCCAAAAAGTACCGCCGATGCATGGTCGATAAACGAATAGCTGACGCATTCATTATAGCCCAAAGCCGCCATCGTGCGCCGCGCGATCTGTTCGCGTTTTTGCATCGGCGATTGGATTTGTTTGGGCACACCGACAGTGCTGCGCGGCAAAGCTTTGCCTTGCAACTGGCTAAGCGAGGCAATGCGCGCCACTTCTTCAACCAGATCAGCTTCGCCCATTACATCGGGGCGCCAGCTTGGCACCTGCGCCATATCGCCATTCATAACAAACCCAAGCGCTTCAAGCGTATCGCGCTGGGTCTGGGGCGCGATTTCCATCCCCACAAGCGATTGCACGCGGTCGGTGTCCAAACGGTAGGCCCGCGCATGATCCGGCAGGTTGCCGGCGGTAACAACATCCGACGGCGTGCCGCCGCACAGATCCATAATCATCTGCGTTGCAGCCTCGATGCCTGTGGGGGTCCAAGCCGGATCAATGCCGCGCTCAAAACGGTAGCGCGCATCCGAGTTAATCTTCAAAGCGCGTCCGGTATAGGCGGTGCGCACAGGATCAAAAAAAGCTGCCTCTAAAAACACATCCGTGGTCTCATCAGTGCATCCGGAATGTGATCCGCCCATGATCCCGGCAAGGCTTTCGACCTGATTTGCATCCGAAATCGCCGTCATCCCTTCGGCCAGTGTATAATCTTTGTCATCCAGTGCGGCAAAGCTTTCGCCGCCCTTGGCGCGGTGAATGCGCAAACTGTTACCGGCAACTTTGGAAGCGTCAAAGACGTGCAGTGGCCGGTTGCTGTCATAGGTAAAGAAATTTGTGATATCGACCAAAGCCGAAATCGGCCGCAAGCCAATGGCTTTCAGCCGGTCTTGCATCCATTGCGG
>CBFHXE010000035.1:10855-25117 GCA_965659715.1 uncultured Paracoccaceae bacterium
CTGGGGCCGTTTTTTACGCCCTTGATCACGCGGCCAAAAAAGACCGGGCCCTGTTCAAGCGTATCTTCGTCAATGCTCACAGTGATGGGGCAGGCAAACTCACTTTTAACCGCTGTGACCTCCTGCGGTTTTAACGTGCCAAGTCCGCGCGCCGCCAGATCGCGGGCAATGCCGCGCACGCCCAGCGCATCGGGCCGGTTGGGGGTGATGGCTATTTCGATCACCGTATCAACTTTGGCCGGATCATTGGCGGCAAGCCAGTCGGTAAACCGCACGCCAACCTCGCCCGACTGCAGTTCGATAATGCCGTCATGCTCATCCGACAGCTCCATTTCGCGCTCAGAGCACATCATGCCAAAGCTTTCGATGCCGCGGATTTTTCCCACTCCGATGGTGGTATCAATGCCGGGCACATAGGTGCCGGGCTTGGCAATCACCACCGTGATGCCCGCGCGGGCATTCGGGGCGCCGCAGATGATCTGACTTGGGCCTTCATCGGTGTCGACCTGACAGACCTTTAGCTTATCCGCATCGGGATGCTTTTCCGCCGAGATTACTTTGCCGATGGTAAAATCATTTAGCCGGTCACCGGGGTTTGAGACCTCTTCGACCTCAAGCCCGAGGTCGGTCAGCGCATAAAGGATGTCATCCAGTGTTGCAGATGTCTCCAAGTGATCTTTAAGCCAAGACAGGGTGAATTTCATCTTTGTTCTCCCATTGGCAAAGCATGGCAATTTGCCGAACCTTTACCCAATTCACATTGCTTAAAAAGTGGCATCAATGACGGATAAAGCTTGCTGCTGCGCAAATTTTCGATCAAAGCGTTCATCGGCTGAGCCCGCCATGCAAGGTGGGTTGATCCAAGGCGGCAAAGCCATAATGGCGCAGCCAGCGTAGATCACTGTCAAAGAAAGAGCGCAAATCGGGGATGCCGTATTTCAGCATCGCGATGCGGTCGATGCCCATACCAAAGGCAAATCCCTGCCATTCGTTTGGATCGATGCCGCCCGCTGCCAGCACCTTGGGATGCACCATGCCAGAGCCAAGGATTTCGAGCCAGTCATCGCCTTCACCCACCTTTAGCTGACCGCCCGCCCAAGAGCAGCGGATATCAACTTCGGCAGAGGGTTCGGTGAACGGAAAATGCGATGCGCGAAACCGCAGATCGACATTATCAACTTCAAAAAACGCTTTGACAAACTCTTCCAGCACCCATTTGAGGTTGGCCATCGAGATGTCTTTATCAACCGCAAGCCCTTCGACCTGATGAAACATCGGGGTGTGGGTTTGGTCATAATCCGCGCGGTAAACGCCGCCCGGGCAAATCACCCGCACCGGCGCGCCGGTCCTTTCCATGGTGCGAATTTGAACCGGGCTGGTATGGGTGCGCAGCACATGCGGCGGGCGATTATCGCCCTCGGCGCGGTGCATGTAAAACGTGTCCATTTCAGCGCGGGCCGGATGATGGCCGGGAATGTTCAGCGCGTCAAAATTATACCAATCGGTATCAATTCGCGGCCCTTCGGCCACGGCAAAACCCATATCTGCAAAGATTGCAGCGATTTCTTCCATGACCTGCGATATTGGGTGGATGCTGCCCTCACCGCGTCGGCGCGCCGGCAAGGTGACATCCAGCCATTCTGTGCGCAGCCGCGCGTCCAGCGCCGCATCTGCAAGCGCTGACTTGCGCGCTGCCAGTGCCGAATTGAGTTCATTTTTCAAAGCGTTCAGCGCAGGACCGGCCACTTGCCGTTCTTCGGGGGTCATTTTGCCCAGCTCGCGCATTTTAAGGCTGACTTCGCCCTTTTTGCCGACAGCCGCCAAGCGCACGGCTTCTAATGCGTCCTCATCGGCTGCATCGGTAATGGCCGAAATGTATTTGTCGCGCAGCTCTTGCATCGTGACCCTCCGTTACGTCAGGCCTTTGCTATCATACTGAATGACCAGTGCAAGGTGGCAAGGCCCTGCGCAGCGCTAGAAAATAGATTTTCGTCCACGCATCTGGACCACTTCATGCGACTCTTTGATAATGCCATTGGTTGAAGTCACCGTTTTGGGCGCTTCTTTCTTAAGCGATTTTTCAAAAATCACCATCGAGTCGTAGAACTGTACAGACGCCAGTTGCTTCGCAATGGGATGGAACGGAAATATATCGTCCTGATCCGTGTACCAACTGTGAAATCGATCCACCAAGTCCTTGGAAAATTCAATAAAGCTGTTTTTTCCCGAAAGCCGCCACCAAAGCCGGGCCAATAGCTGCTATGAGTATCTTCTACGATATAAAGACCGCCGTCGCTTAAATGTGCCCAAAGCTCAACAAAGCTAGTTTTTTGCTGGTGCATTTTATGACCGCCATCATCCACAATGACATGAAACGGGCCATGGTTTTTTGCAATCTGACGTAGGAACGCTCGATCGGACTGATCGCCGATTTCAATAGAAACCCGAGGACCTTCCAAGGCTTTACACTCAGGATCAATATCAAGAAAGGTCAGTTCTGTATGGGACCCAAAAAAGCCTTTCCAAATGCCAATTTCCAGAAACCGGATATCTTTATTTTTCCAAGGCGCCATAACGCGGTGATAAACATCCAAATAGTGATCCATCTTATTGATCATCAAATCGTCTGTGCGATGCATATAATCGCGAAAATAATTTTCTTCAGCCATAAAATATCCATAAAAAAAGCCGCCCTAAAACCATGGGCAGCTTTTTTATAAAACTTTACGGGCGATTAAGCTAGAGCAGCTTTCGCCTGATCAACAATCGTACCGAATGCTTCGGGTTCATGCACGGCCAGATCGGCCAGAACTTTGCGGTCAACTTCAACACCGGCCAATGTCAATCCATTGATGAACCGTGAATAGGTCAGTGCCGCATCATGGCTGCGCACGGCCGCATTGATCCGCTGGATCCACAAAGCGCGGAAATTGCGCTTGCGGTTATGACGATCGCGTGTGGCGTATTGATTGGCTTTGTCAACAGCCTGCGCCGCCACCTTAAAGGTGTTTTTACGGCGGCCATAATAGCCTTTGGCCTGCTTGACGATTTTCTTGTGGCGGGCGTGGGTAACGGTGCCCCCTTTAACGCGTGACATATCTCAAACCCTCCTATCGCGAATACGGCATCATCGACTTGATGATTTTCTCATCTGGCGTCGACATGACAGTTGTACCGCGTGCATTGCGGATGAATTTGGTTGTGCGTTTGATCATTCCGTGACGCTTGCCAGCTTGTGCGGATTTCACACGCCCACTGGCGGTCACCTTGAACCGCTTTTTGCAGCTCGATTTGGTCTTCATCTTAGGCATTTCCGTCTCCTATTCTTTGGGTCGGTTCCCACGCGACTCGGCATGCCCTTCGGCCGGACGCGCAATAAGAGCTGCCGTATAGGGCGGCTTGGGGCAAAGCGCAAGTAAAAACTGGCTTAATCAGGGTCCGTGGCGTAGATCATCCGCTCGTCGCAGGGCGCCACCCGCAGAATATTTGTCGTACCCGGAATATTAAACGGAACTCCGGCGGTAATTACCACCTGATCGCTTGCCGTGGCATAGCCTTCGGCCAGAGCTGCGCGCACGGCGCTGACCACGGCTTCTTTAAAGCGCAGCTTAGGTTGGGATTGCACACAGTTAATGCCCCAAGACAAAGCTAATCGGCGCGCCGTACCGTTCAGCGGCGTCATGGCAATAATGGGCACCCGAGGCCGTTCGCGTGCGGTCAAAAGCGCGGTCGTGCCGGACTGGGTATAACAGCAGATCACTTTGATATCAGTGGTTTCCGCAATTTCACGCGCGGCCGCGACAATTCCATCGGCCACGGACTGCCGTTTGGCCGAGCGCGAGGCTTCGATCACCTCGGTATAATTGGGATCACTTTCCACCTCGACCGCCACATTATCCATGGTGGTCACCGCTTCCACAGGATAGCTGCCGGCCGCAGATTCGGCGGATAGCATAATCGCATCGGCGCCTTCATAGATCGCCGTGGCCACATCCGATACTTCAGCCCGTGTGGGCATCGGGCTTTCGATCATGGACTCGAGCATTTGGGTGGCAACAATCACCGGTTTGGCAGCGGCGCGGCATTTGCGCACCAAGCGTTTTTGAATAGGTGGTACATTTTGAACCGGCAATTCAACGCCAAGATCACCGCGCGCCACCATAATGCCGTCCGAGACGTTTAAAATATCGTCGAACCGGTCTACAGCGGCAGGCTTTTCAATCTTGGACAGGATCGCGGCGCGGCCACGGGCCAGTTCGCGCGCTTCAAGCAAATCTTCTGGCCGCTGCACAAAAGAAAGCGCCAGCCAGTCCACGCCAAGATCACAGACAAATTCAAGATCTTTGCGGTCTTTTTCTGAAAGCGCTGCCACCGGCAGCACAACATCGGGTACATTAACGCCTTTGCGGTTGGAAATAGTTCCACCAGTTACAACGGTACAATTGGCATAATCCGAACCGCACTGGTCAACTTTAAGCCGGATTTTACCATCATTGACGAGCAAATGTGCATCCGGCTTCAGGACTGAAAATATTTCCTGATGCGGCAGTTGCACGCGCTCAATCGAACCCTCGGCATCATCAAGGTCGAACCGGAAAGTAGCGCCTTCTACGAGTTCTTCTTCACCATTGGCAAAAACACCAACCCGCAATTTAGGGCCCTGTAGATCTGCCAGTATCCCGATCGGGCTGCCCAGATCCTCTTCTACCTGACGGATTGTACTGTGCCGTTTGGCAATCTCATTATGTTCTCCATGGCTCATATTAAGCCGGAACACATCTGCCCCCGCTTCGTGCAGGGCGCGGATTGTGTCATAACTGTCGGATGCGGGGCCAAGCGTTGCAACAATTTTCACATTGCGGTGGCGTCTCATTTACTGTTCCTTTTCAACTTTCTAACAGATAACACAAACGGGCTGGTTTAAACCACTGGTGATATTGTTAGCGATAACATGGGCGCTTATGCACCATTTCCATTTTGCGTACAACTGCTCTATGTAATCAGCAAAAAAGGTGTCAACTCTATGACATATCAGCCCTATGAGATTATTAATGCCGCCGCAAAGTCACAGTGGTTGGTGATCTGTGATCATGCAACAAATGTTGTCCCTGATACGGTGAACGGGGGAACATTGGGCATTGCTACGGCAGATATGCAGCGCCATATTGCCTATGATATCGGGGCCAAGGGCGTGGCGCGGGCGCTTGGCAACATCCTGCAGGCCCCTGTGGTGTGTTCAAATTTTTCGCGTTTGGTGATTGATCCCAACAGGGGCGAAGATGACCCAACCTTGCTGATGAAGCTCTATGACGGGACTATTATCGACGCCAACAGGTATGCGGATGATACCGAAAAAGAGCGGCGGCTAAAGGCATTTCACCGACCCTATCACCGCGCTATCGAAAGCGCGGCAGCTGCGCTTGATGATCCGGTCATCATCTCGGTCCATTCTTTTACCCCGCAGCTCAAAGCCGGACCAACACGACCTTGGCAGATCGGTATCCTATCGGCAGAGGATCGCCGTTTTACCGACCCGCTGCTGGCACAGCTGCGCCGCGAAACCGATCTTTGTGTGGGCGACAACCAACCTTACTGCGGTGATCTGCCCGGCGATGCAATCGACCAGCATGGATTGCAACATGGCCGCTTAAACGCGCTGATTGAACTGCGCAATGATCTGATTGCCACGCCAGAAGATCAACAAAAATGGGCCGCATGGCTTGCACCCATCTTGCAAGACACGCTGAAGGGGTTATCTATTTAATCACCGCAGCGACAGGAGACGCAGATGGATAGGCAAACCCAACTTGAACTTGAAGCCGCCGCGTTTCGCGCGCTGCGCAGCCATTTGATGGAAAAACGCACTGACGTGCAAAATATCGACCTGATGAACCTGGCCGGATTTTGCCGCAATTGCCTGTCGCGCTGGTATCAGGAAGCGGCAGCAGACAAAGGCATCGAGATGTCGAAAGACGCTGCGCGTGAGGCGTTTTACGGCATGACTATGGACGCGTGGAAATCCAATTACCAAACCGAGGCAAAGCCCGCGCAAGAGGCGGCCTTTGATAAAGCCTTTGCAGAAAATGTGGGCCAGAAACCTGATTAAGCTCTTTTTGCTTTGATCACCTGCAACAAAGGCATCACCGATGCCATATCAGGCCCGTGCGCCTGACCTGTTAATGCAAGGCGAAGCGGCATGAACAGCGATTTTCCCTTACGTCCGCTGGCGGCTTTCACTTCGGCGGTCCAAGCAGACCATGTGCCATCATCAAACGGGCCATCAGGCAATAGCGCTAGCGCTTGATCCACAAAATCGCGGTCTTCGTCGGCCACCACCGGCTCTGCACCTTGTGAAAAAAGCTCCCACCAAGCGCCCAGATCATTCAGCGTGCTGATATTATCGCGCGTGACAGTCCAGAAATTTTCCGCCAGCGCATCCGGCACACCGGCTGCTGCCACCGCATCGGCCACCGCCTCAAGCGGCAGGTTTTGCAAATGCCGCGCCGTAAGCGGAATAAGATCCTCGACATCGAATTTTGTTGGCGCCGAGCCGAACTGCGACAGCTCAAAGCCTTCGGCCACTTTTCCGAGATCGTCGTGCAACTCAACCGGCTGGCTTGATCCAAGCCGCGCCATCAAACTGGCCAAGGCTTCTGGCGCGATGCCGCGCGTGCGCATATCGCGCAGCGCCAAAGTGCCAAGCCGCTTTGACAGTGCTTCGCCCTGCGGTCCGGTCAGCAACGAATGGTGGGCAAACTGCGGCACTGCTCCGCCCAAAGCGCGGATCATCTGGATTTGGGTGGCCGTATTGGTCACATGGTCCGATCCGCGCACCACATTGGTGATGCCCATTTCCACATCATCCACCACTGAGGCAAGCGTATAAAGATATTGACCATCCCCGCGGATCAGCACCGGATCGGACACACTCGCCGCATCAATTGAAATATCGCCTAAAATCCCATCCGCCCATTCAATCCGCGTGTGGTCAAGCTTGAACCGCCAATGGCCCTGGCCGCGTTCGGCCCGCAGAGTATCTTTTTCCGCATCGCTCAGATCGAGCGCCGCGCGGTCATAAACCGGCGGCTTGCCCATGTTGAGCTGTTTTTTACGCTTGAGGTCAAGCTCGGTCGGGGTTTCAAAACACTCGTATAAAAGTCCCATCTCACGCAGCTTGTCGGCAGCAGCGTCATACCGTGCAAGCCGCTCAGATTGCCGTTCAATCCGGTCCCAGCTCAAACCAAGCCAGCTTATATCCTCTTTAATCGCCTCGACATATTCCTCTTTCGACCGCTCTGGATCGGTATCATCAATGCGCAAGATAAACGTACCCCCCGCTTTGCGGGCGATCAGATAATTCATCAAGGCCGGGCGCATATTGCCGATGTGCAAATAGCCGGTCGGCGATGGGGCAAAACGGGTGATGGTCATAAAGCTCTCCTATTGCCGCCTGCTCTTTCACATAGATACCGATTTGTCCAGTCAGAGCCTGCGCGGCATGGCCCCACCAAGCCAAACACCTTTGGGTGTCGAAAACCAATTTACCTATGCCGAGAAACCTGATTTATTTTGAAAAATTGTGAAAGTCATAGGATGGCAAAACCAATCATTGTAATCGGGGCCGGTATCTGCGGGGTTTCGGCCGCGCTCTGGCTGCGCCGCTCTGGTCATGAGGTGATGCTCATTGATCAAAACGCACCGGGCACAGGGGCGTCTTTTGGCAATGCGGGTCTGTTGGCGCAATGGGCGATTGTGCCGGTGACCGAGCCCGGACTTTGGCGGCATATCCCGCGCTATCTGCTCGACCCGACGAGCCCGCTTTTTGTCAAATGGCGCTATCTGCCCAAACTGGCGCCATGGCTGGCCCAATTTCTGCCGCATGCCGCAGCCGATAAATCCCGCGCAATCACCGAAGCCCTAATCCCGCTTCTCAGTGATGCAGTGGATCAACACAAAGCCATGGCCAAAGGCACATCCGCCGAAAACTGGATTGCCGACAGCGCGTTTAGTTACGCCTATCGGGACCGCGCGGCCTTTGAAGGTGATGCCTATGGCTGGGCGATGAAAAAAACCGCTGGCCTGATCCCCGAGGTAATCACCGGCGGCGCCGTGCGTGAACATGAACCGATCCTCGGGCCGGCGATCAGCTGTTTGGCCGTGCTCAAAGGTCAGGGCCATATTCTAAATCCGCTTGGCTATATTACCGAACTCGCAGCAGTATTTGCCCAAACGGGGGGAAAGATCCTCAAAACAAAGGTGCAGGATTTTGAGCGCAGCGGCGATAAAATCCAAGCCGTGCTCACCGATCAGGGGTGGTTTGAATGTGAAAAGATCGTGGTCACCGCCGGCATCTGGTCGCGCGCGTTGATGAGCAAATTGGGGCTTACTGTACCGCTTGAGACCGAGCGCGGCTATCATGTGATCTATAAAAACCCATCGGAAATGCCGCGCAACCCGATGATGATGACCACTGGAAAATTTGGTGTCACCCCGATGAGCGACGGGCTGCGCTGCGCCGGAACAGTTGAGTTGGGCGGTATTGAGCTTGGCCCAAGCAAAGCGCCGATCCGGCTGCTGCGCCGCCGTGTTGCCGAAGCTTTCCCGCAGTTGCGCTATGAGGCGACCGAAGAATGGATGGGGTTTCGCCCCTCGACCCCCGACAGCCTGCCGCTGATTGGCGAGCTTGGGAAAAGCGGCATTTTCACCGCATTCGGTCATCAGCATATTGGCCTGACAGCCGGGCCCAAAACCGGCCGCCTAATCGCAGATATTATCGATCAGAGATCCCCGAATATGGACATGCGCCCCTATGATCCGCAGCGGTATCAACAATAAGAACCGATCTGGCTTTGGTATAAAACCGCGTTAGAAACTTGCGCTAAGCCACCTTTCATCCGCTGCTCTGCTGAGCTTGCTTTGGCTGAGCTAGGCAGTTAGCGTGTCTCTAATTCAACGCGATACTTCTTATGGAATCCTTACAAACCACCCATTTTGGTGAACAGAAATATATTTTAACCATGTCACCCCGTAATCATCCAAGCCGTTCACTCGATCAATTGAGCGGGCTTTACGATGACCAATAGCGCATCACTGCGGCGGTTCCTTGTGGTTGGTGGCACCGGCATGCTTGCGCCTTTATGTCAGGCTCTGCCGCCCCAAGAGCTGATTATCGCCGCCCGTTTTGTGTCCCATCAATCGCAACTTTTAACATTTTCCAGCGCGGTTCAGCGGGTAAAACTCGATTATCACTCTGTGCCCTCAGCCAACGGATTTTTGCAAAAGCTGGCGCTTTGGCCGAATGTGCACAGCTGCGTACTTTGGGTGCATTCGCCCGCGCAAAGGTTTTCCCAAGCGGTAATTCAAGCCTTTGCACAGCGCCGCAAGCCGCCACATATCATCGAGGTGCTTGGCTCACAATCAACGCCTACTGATCTAAGCCGTATTGCAAAGTTAAACCCAATCCGGCGCACCACGGTCCGCTTGGGCCGTCATCAAGAACCAACCGGATGGCGCTGGCTCACCCATCGGGAGATAAGCGCGAAAGTGGCAGTGCCATTGATGAAAGACCATCCGGAGCTGGGGTTAGATAGGATATAAGATCGGTGGCTTTGCCGCTTGGCGATCTACCCAATTTCAATAAGGCTATGACATTAGAAATTTATAGCTTTATTGATTTTCAATTTTTCCACGAAGGGCGTAACCAAAATCGACCCCCCCGGCCGCAATGCGAACCCACAAATTGCCAACCCAAACGTCTGCGAAGATGCTTTTAGGAACATCAGTCATGACCGGCTTTTCAATGTCGATCCTGGGGCCTACCCTGTGCGTATTCTTTTGCTTTATGGATCGCTCAGGGATGGATCATATAGCCGCAAAACAACCGAAGAGGCCGCGCGGATTTTACGCAGCCTTGGGGCTGAGACATTTATGTTTGATCCCACCGGCCTGCCACTGGTGGGCACCAAAGATGGCGATGCGCACCCCAAAGTGCTTGAGCTGCGCAATCAGGTCATGCACTGCGACGGCATGATCTGGTGCTCGCCCGAACGGCACGGCGCAATGACGGGCCTGATGAAAAGCCAGATCGACTGGATCCCCTTATCGCTGGGGGCGGTGCGCCCGACCCAAGGCAAAACCTTGGCCGTGATGCAGGTCTGCAGCGAATCACAAAGTTTCAACACGGTCAATAAGCTGCGTATTTTAGGGCGCTGGATGCGGCTTTTGACAATCCCGAACCAGTCCTCTGTGCCGGCGGTCTATAAAGAATTTGACCGGTCCGGCCGGATGAAACCAAGCCCGCGCTATGATCGGATCGTGGATGTCATGGAAGAGTTGATGAAATTCACGCTGCTGACCCGTGGAAACCGCAGCTATCTCACCAACCGCTATAGCGAACGCAAATCAAAACCGTAGTTTAAGAGGCACTGCAGCGCCTGAAAATTGAGCCTTTTTTACATCAAACCCCGACAGTTTCGCACCACCGTGAAACAGCCGCGATACCAACGCAATACCGACATGCCATTTTCGGCTTTAATCGTAGCTGCGTTGATCTTCGATCACCAGACCAACGCGAGGCAACCCACCGGGGTGGATCAGTTCAATTTGTCCAACTCTATTCATTGGGTTTAGTGAACTTTATTAACCTGCCGGCTGGACCATCCTCCAAGACCCAAATGGCACCATCATGATCTATTTCGACTTCTCTTACTCTTTGGGACCAACTGAAGCGTTCAGCTTCAAATGGTTCTTCATCATTAAATCCTATTCGCACCAGTGCCTTGCTTCTCAGCCCTCCCATAAATGCATTTCCATTCCATTCGGAAAATTCATCCCCGTCGTAAAAAATCAATCCTGAGGGCGCCACCGTTGGCACCCAATAGAGTTTTGGTGCCATGAAATCGGGCCTGGTCTGATGGACGGGAATTTCTGCTCCATTATAATGGTTGCCTTCAGATACAATTGGCCACCCATAATTCGCACCTGCAACGATTAAATTAAACTCATCCCCATGTTTAGGGCCCATTTCATGCGCCCAAAGCTGACCATTTTTATCAAAAGCAATCCCAAGCGCATTTCTGTGGCCAACCGTCCAAAAGGTTTTTGCTAAATCGCCTTTATCCTGAAACGGATTGTCGTTTGGGATCGTCCCATCATCATTCAATCGGATAAGTTTTCCCAATGCCGTATCCCATTTTTGTGCAGGGATTAATTCTTGCCGATCTCCAGAAGTTATAAAAATCTTGCCAGCGTGTTGAGTTCCGTCAAGACCAAACGCAAGTCTGTGGGAAAAATGTCCCTGTGATCGAGCGGGTGTTTGCCGCCAAATGGTTTCAATATTGTTTAGGTATGCGCTATCTGAGCTGTTCAAGGTTCCCCGTACCACAGATGCAAATCGTGTTTTTCCTGCATTCTCTGAATCTATGTAAGAAATGTAGACTAGTTTATTTTGCCCAAAATTTGGATGAAGAACAACATCGCCCAAGCCGCCTTGGCCCCCTGCAAAGACCTTGGGAACGCCTAAGACTAAGGACTGTTCGCCATTCGTATTTACAAGCCAAAGCCTGCCAGATTTTGTGGTGACAAGCAGGCTTTTATCGTCGATGAATGACATAGCCCAAGGTTCGGTAAAAAGAGAAACAACCTTCCCTTCCAATTTGCTCCCAGCACTACCGGTTAGGATATTATCAGCCCCCGCCTGTGTCGCGAGTGTCATAAGGAAAGCTATCAATAAGGTGCGCATTAGTTTAATCTTTCTTCTTAGGCCGCCAGCGTAGCTTTCTTCTAGCATTGGGCGTTTCTAGGTGCTTGTAGTCAGCATTAGGGAAGTGTGGGATGTCCAGCGCAAGTTCTTTTTTGACCATCTCCGCAGCGAGGTCTCGTCCATCATCTAAAAAACATTTGGCCACAACACGATCATAAGAAGTTTCACCCGTTAAATATGCAGTAACATTTTGACCTTTGCATAGCTCTACCAACGCCCACTTTGCTTGCTTGCCATATGGTTTATTCAACTCTGGCGCATCTACGCCCGTAAATCGAATATGCTGTTTGCCGATGACGATCGTATCACCATCAATAACGTGGCACCTGCCAGAGATAACTTCCTGTTTTACGGCTTCTGTTTGGATGGATTGCGTTGTCGCGCTCTTAACAACAACCTGCTTTGTAACTTGCACTCTTTTGCGCGTGGTTTTCGGGGCTTGAACAATATCACGTACGGCCCTTCTTATTTCTCATCTTATTATGCCTCTAAAAACAAATATTTAACCATCACTATGTAAAATACCTAATTCTAGAATAACCAGCTAAATTGATCTGTGAGGCCCATTAAGTCTCAGGATATTTAGGGAAATGCATGCTGAACTTCTAGATAACGCCAAACTGGCTCTCCATCTAGTACTTCTGCCATTCCATCAAGGGCACCATAAGACATTCTCCAATTCAGATATTCTTCATATGCAGCTTTAGAGTCCCATAAACCGACTGCTTCAATATGCCCAGTTTCTCCGTTGTCAGCCAAATATATCCAGTGACAAGCTGGCTTAGTCCTAGTTCCAACTAGCAGTGTAGCAAGGTCTGCATAAACCTGAGCTTTTGCTTCTTTTTTACTGGTATCTGTAAATTGACAATGCAGGTCATTATTTATCCTTTCTTTCTAAAACGCTCATCAGGCCAACGGCGATCGAGAAGAGTTGATAGTAGTGTATTCCAGCATATTTTCACGGATCAATGGTGTGGTGCGCATATGGTTTTACCGATTTTCTAAGGTCTCCAACAACGACATGAGACGCTCTTCCACAGCAGCCTCTTCAAATCGTTCCTCAATGCAACCATCATCTTTCAACCAATCCAGTTTGTAGTTTGTGAATATTTCTCCCTTGGGCTTTAATTCTTGTGAATTATCAAATGAGCCAAGAGACATCATCACCATTCCCGGAAATGACTCTGCTTTCGCAAAAACCCGACAACCACATTTATCGCAAAAATGCGACCATAATGGCATACCGCTCCCACCTAAAAACTCGTAGGAGGACGAGGGCCCCACAATACCAATCTCTTCTTCTGTATATAGCGCAGAGACAGCAACTGTCCCAAATAGTCGTCGGCATCTTTGACAGTTACATTTAACAATCATCATTGGATCAAGTTCAGTTTCGAATTTAATCTCACCACAGTGGCATCCACCTGAATGTTTTGGCATTATCTGATCCTTTCGTCTAACTATAATGACCTTAACGCACTTAACTGATTTGTGAAGTCTATTAGGCCGCAGGATATTTTAAATTTATATCTCCAAACGACTTAGTAATTTCACCAAAATAAATAAATTTTTTATTTAAAATTAGTATTTAAATAAAATTTTATGATGGACAGATAGAGTTTCACACTCTGAAGGCGGTCTCCCGCTTACACACTTTTTAAGCCTGCGCCTTGGACCACTCGGCCACCTGTCCACTGAGCAGCCTTTTAGCCGTTGCTTGATACGCGACCATTCAAAGATGGACCGATCAGCCGCAAAATAACCAAAAAGGCAGCGCGGATTTTCCGCGGTCTTGGTGCAGAGACATTTATGTTTGATCCCACCGGTCTGCCATGGGCGGGCGCCAAAGAGATGATGCGCATCACAGAGCCAAAAACGAGCCTTTTTTTAATTTAAGCCCAGTGTTTTAGCACCACCGTGAAACAGCCGCGATACCAACGCAATACCGACATGCCATTTTCGGCTTTAATCGTAGCTGCGTTGATCTTCGATCACCAGACCATCGCGGGGCAATCCGCCGGGGCCGATCAGCTCAATCTGGCCCTTTAGTTTGAGCGTTGAGGCCACGGTTGTTTCATAATGTGCCGCTTCTGTGGCCTCGGTTTCGATCTGTACAGTCATCGCATCCATTTCGCCTTCGCGGCGCGCGATCACCCGCGCGCGCGCGACTTCGGGATGCGCCGCGACCAGTGCTGCCACCTGTTCTGGGCGCACAAACATACCTTTGATTTTGGTGGTTTGATCGGCCCGGCCCATCCAGCCTTTGATCCGCATATTGGTGCGCCCGCACGGGCTTTGCCCCGGCAGAACAGCGCTTAAGTCCCCGGTTGCAAAGCGAATTAACGGATAGTCGGGATTAAGCGTCGTGACCACAACTTCGCCCACTTCCCCCTCAGGAACCGGATTTCCCGTGCCGGGGGTGACAATCTCAACCAGAACGCCTTCGTCGACAATCATGCCCTCCATCGCGGGGCTTTCATAAGCAATATTGCCCAGATCAG
>CBFHXE010000036.1:0-24989 GCA_965659715.1 uncultured Paracoccaceae bacterium
CCATGAAGGTCAAAAATTCGCTCCGCTCGCTTAAGCAGCGTCACCGCGACTGCCGTGTTGTGCGCCGTAAAGGTCGAGTTTACGTGATCAATAAAACACAGCGCCGGTTCAAAGCCCGTCAAGGCTAAACACCGCGCAAGATGATTTCAAAAAAACCCCCGCTTTCAAGCGGGGTTTTTTTCTGCCGCCAGACTGCTTAGCTTGAGACAAAGTTCGGTGGCCACTGCCATGTCCTGTACTGATATCCACTCCAATGGTCCGTGAATATTCTGCATCCCGGTAAACAAGTTCGGTGTCGGAACGCCTTTTTCGGTCAACAACGAGCCATCCGTTCCACCCCGGATGGGCACTGATTCCGGTTCTATGCCGAGCGATCGGGTGGCTTCGTTTGCAAGCTCAACCGGTCTCATGTCATTTTCCAACCAATAGCGCATATTGCGGTATTGCGGGCGAATGATGCAGCTGATCTGGGCGCGCGGCTCGGTGGCCTGAACGGCGGCACACACCTGTTGCAACAGCTCGCCTTTTTCTTGCAGCCCATCGCGCTCAAAGTCCCGAATGATAAACTTAAGTTTCATCTGCGAAGACCCGCCGGTCATATCAGTGGCATGAATAAACCCGCCACGGCCATCGGTCACCTCGGGCGTTAATGTGGCTTGGGGCAATGTCGAGATAATTTTGGATGCCAGATGTATGGCATTGACCATTTTATCCTTTGCAGTTCCCGGATGGATCGAGACACCGGTGATTACAACTTCAGCGCCATCTGCAGAAAATGTCTCATATTCAATTTCGCCAAGCTTTCCGCCATCAAAGGTATAGGCAAAATCCGCCCCCAGATCTTTGGGGAGTTGATCGCCAACACCGCGGCCAATTTCTTCGTCCGGGGTAAAGGCAATGCGGATCGGACCATGTGGCATATCCCGATTGGCAAGCATATGGCACGCCGCGGTCATAATGATTGCAACCCCGGCCTTGTCATCTGCACCCAAAAGGGTCGTTCCAGATGCGGTGATGATATCATTGCCCTGCTTTTCAGAAAGATAGGGAAACTCCTGCGGTGACAACACCAGCGAAGGATCATCGGGAAATGAAATATCACCCCCGTTATAGCCTTTGATTAGTCGCGGCTTCACACCAGTGGCGTTGAATTGCGGCGCCGTGTCCACATGCGCCAAAAACCCCACCGTCGGGCCTTGGATGGTGCCGGGGATCGTCGCCAGAACACAGCCATAGTCGGTTAGCTGGACATCTTCTGCGCCGATTTCGGTCAGCTCTTTTTCCAGCAAACGTAGAATATCAAATTGCACTTCGGTGCTCGGGGTGCTGCGTGAATCTTCGTCGCTTTGGCTATCAATAGCAGCATATCGCATGAGGCGATCGCCAAGCTCCTGATCGAATTGATTTTTCATAATACCTCTTTGGTTTTTTTATCACAAGGAAGGCCATAGGTTTGAGAGTCAAGATAGCATATCAAAAATTTGGTGCATCTCGACAATATGTGCTAGTGATTTATCTCTGTTTTTGAGGTCATAACAGCGTTCAAATAAAAATAATTTGACTCTCGAAATAAAACCTTGATGATCCGGCGGCGAAGCGGAGGAAAAATGTATTTAGGACTTGATCTGGGGACCTCGGGTCTGCGGGCGTTGCTGGTGGATGGACAGGGCGCAATTATCGGAACGTCCGAGGCAGCCTATACGGTTCAACACCCACATGCAGGGTGGAGCGAACAAAACCCACTAGAGTGGACAGCGGCCTGTGATCGAGCCGTCGAAACTCTGCGTGCGCAGGTTCCAGCTGCATTTTCAAAACTTAAGGCAATTGGCGTTTCCGGGCATATGCACGGTGCGACCCTGCTGGACCAGACGGGAAAAGTGCTGCGGCCTTGTATGCTTTGGAATGATACAAGAGCGCATAAAGAAGCCCAGCAGCTTGATGCCATACCCAGATTTCGCTCTGTTTCAGGAAACATTGTCTTTCCCGGCTTCACAGCGCCAAAGGTCATGTGGCTGGCCGAACATGAGCCGGAGATTTTTGCGCAGATTGCTAAAGTCTTGCTGCCCAAAGATTACCTGAATTTCTGGCTAACCGGTGAGTATGCCTCGGATATGTCGGATAGTGCAGGGACATCATGGCTCGATGTGGGTGCCCGTGGATGGTCCGATGACCTGTTATCACGCTCTGGAATGCGAGAAGATCAGATGCCACGTTTGGTTGAAGGCTGTGAGCCCATCGGCACTATAACGTCGGACTTGGCCGAAAAATGGGGTGTTTCCAAAAAAGTTATGGTCGTGGCCGGCGGCGGCGACAATGCGGTGGCAGCCTGCGGAGTTGGGGCGTTTAAAGAAGGCGATGCTTTTGTGTCACTTGGCACATCAGGTGTGCTTTTGGCGGCCAAAGACAGTTATTCCCCGCTACCCGCATCCGCTGTACATACCTTTTGTCATGCTGTTTCGGGCAAGTGGTATCAGATGGGCGTTATTCTTGCCGCCACAGACAGCTTAAATTGGCTCGCGCGTAATTTGGGGGCAGATGCGGCAGCGCTGTCAAACGCGCTGGGCGATCGCATTAGCGGGCCCAATGCAATGCAATTTCTGCCCTATCTATCGGGCGAGCGTACTCCGCATAATGATAGCAAGGTGCGTGGTGCGTTTCTAAATATTGACATAAGTGCTTCACGCAATGATCTGACGCAAGCGGTGATGGAGGGGGTCAGCTTTGCCCTGCGCGATAGCCTTGAGGCCTTAAAATCAACCGGAACTTCTTTAGACAAAGCGCTTGCAATTGGCGGTGGGTCACAATCGCCTCATTGGCTCGAACTGGTCGCAACGGTTCTGGATTTACCTCTTGATGTTCCGGAAAAGGGCGAGTTTGGCGCAGCCCTTGGTGCAGCGCGTCTGGCCATTGTGGGAGCGACAGGCGTCCACCCCGAGGTCATTATGACACCGCCAAAAATCGCAAAAACCATTTGCCCACGTGCGGATTTAAGGGCAGATTATGACGCTGCATACGATCGCTACCGCAAAGCTTATCCAGTATTGAAGGCCCTGCCATGACACAGTTTTTCCAAGATATCGAAAACATCACCTATGAAGGCCCAGAAAGCCAGAACGCGATGGCTTTCCATCATTACAATCCTGACGAAATTGTACTTGGAAAGCGGCTTGAAGACCACCTCAGGTTCGCGGTGGCCTACTGGCATTCTTTTGCTTGGGAGGGCGGCGACCCTTTTGGCGGGCAGACCTTTGAGCGGCCTTGGCATCCGCAGGACACAATGGAGCGCGCCAAGATTAAAGCCGACGTGGCGTTTGAAATGTTCGAGCGGCTGAATGTGCCCTATTTCTGCTGGCATGATGCAGATGTGCGCCCGGAAACCGGACGGTTTGAAACCAATTTAAGCACCCTGAATGAAATGACCGATTATTTCGGCGAAAAAATGCAACAGACTGGCACGAAACTTCTGTGGGGCACCGCCAATATGTTCACCCATCGCCGCTGGATGTCGGGGGCCTCGACCAATCCTGATCCGGATGTCTTTGCCTTTGCGGCCGCCACTGTCAAAAGCTGTCTGGATGCCACTCATAAACTGGGCGGTGAAAACTATGTCTTATGGGGCGGGCGCGAGGGGTATGAGACCCTCCTTAACACAGATATGGGCCGTGAGCTTGATCATATGGGACGGTTTTTATCCATGGTTGTGGATTACAAACATAAAATCGGCTTCAAGGGGCAGATTCTGGTCGAGCCGAAACCGCAAGAGCCGTCAAAACATCAATACGACTATGATGTGGCCACCTGTTTTGGTTTCTTGCAAAAATACGGGCTGGAAAAAGAAGTTAAGCTGAACATCGAACAAGGCCATGCGATTTTAGCCGGCCACTCATTTGAACATGAGATAGCAACCGCCGCATCTTTGGGGGTTCTGGGATCGATTGATATGAACCGTAATGACTATCAATCAGGCTGGGACACAGATCAGTTTCCAAACAATGTGCCCGAGGTCGCCTTGGCCTACTATCACATTTTACGCGCAGGTGGATTTACCTCAGGCGGGACGAACTTTGACGCCAAATTGCGCCGTCAGTCTTTAGATGCAAAGGATTTACTTGCGGCCCATATCGGCGGCATGGATATCTGCGCGCGGGGGTTAAAAGCCGCTGCCACCATGCTAGAAGACGGCGGCCTAGAGCAAGCGCTGAACGACCGGTACGAAGGGTGGAACACCCCTGCAGCGCAAGCGATGCTGCAAAGTGACTTCACAACTATAGCCCAAACCGTGCTGGATCAGGACCTGACCCCAACCCCGAGGTCCGGCCGGCAAGAGATTTTGGAGAACTATGTAAACCGCTTTGTCTAGCAAAGATATTTGCCGCTGAAGCCAGCATGACCACCGTGACGAGTCACAGGGAAAACGACAGAAGATGTTGAATATACTACGGGTTGCTTTTGTCCTTTTAATTGGATCCAAAGTGGCTTTTGCCCAATCTTTGCCACAGGCAGACGCTGTTTACGCGCCGCTTGATATGGATCAAGTGCAGCTTGGGCAGCTTTTATTTTATGATCCGATCCTGAGCGGAAACAAATCCGTGGCTTGCGCCACCTGCCACCACCCAAAGCACGCCACATCTGATGGTCTTTCTTTGAGCTTGGGTGATGGCGCGCATGGTCTTGGACCGAACCGGAAAATTGATCCAAGCAACCTGCCTGAGCAGCGCGTTCCGCGCCATTCACCCGCGCTTTTTAACCTTGGGGCAGTCGAATTTGACACAATGTTTCATGACGGGCGTCTAGAGGCTGACCCAACAAGGCCTTCAGGTATTCGAACCCCTTTGGGGCGCGAAATGGTTCAAGGTTTTGCCTCGGTTCTATCGGCTCAATCCATGTTTCCAGTGCTGTCACCGGATGAAATGGCTGGTCACTACAATGAAAACAAAGTCGCCCAAGCCGTCCGCCGCGGGTTTTTAACATACGACGGCGGTGCATGGTCGATTATTTCTGCGCGGGTTTCTGCGATCCACGAATACAATCAGGCGTTTGAAAACATCCATGGCGTGGGACACAAAGTTACTTTCACCGATATTTCGGATGTTATCGCAGAGTTTATCGCGTTTGAATGGCGCGCAGATAAAAGCCCGTTTGACCTTTATCTTCGTGAAGGCACGGCCTTGCCTGCCGATGCAAAAGCAGGGATGGAGCTGTTTTATGGCAAAGCCGAATGCAGCACCTGCCATTCGGGACAGTTTCAAACCGATCACGGCTTTCATGCCATTGCAATGCCGCAGATCGGGCCGGGCAAAGCCGCCCGTTTCGAAAGCCATGCCCGCGATAAAGGCCGGATGCGCGTGACAGGCAAAGCCGAGGACGCCTATAAGTTCCGCACCCCGTCTTTGCGCAATGTTGCTGAAACCGCGCCCTATGGGCATTCTGGTGCCTATGCCACGTTGAAAGCTGTCATCGAACATCACCTTGATCCTCAAAAGGCTTTGCAAAACTACGATAGATCACAGCTTATTTTGCCAGATCTAGCAAACAGCAAAGACTTCAGAGTGATGTCCGACCCGCAGGAACTCGCAGCCATTGCAGCCACAAATGAATTGCAGCCCTTAAAACTTGCTCCGTCAGAAGTAGATCAGATCATAGCATTTCTAGAAACGCTCTCGGATAAGGACAGCCTCACGGGTCGGCTTGGCGTACCAAAGCAGGTGCCGAGCGGACTGCCCGTAGATCAATAATCTTCTAAGGTAAGGCCTTCTAGCCCGTTTCTGAGGGCCAGAACGGTTGAACCGGCTTTTACTTCAATCCAGCCCGAGTGGGTTTGATCGGGCCAAATGACCCGCATTTTTGCCGTTTCAAGGGATCCGAGCCCAAAATGCTCCGGTCCTATTTTTCCTCCTGCATGACCGCCTCCGACAGTCAGTTCACGAGAAACCTTTTGCGATCCGACCATAAGCTCAATCCAAGCGCCGATCGCATCGCGGTTGGGAAGTTCCTGCTGAAGCTTTATCGAAACCCAATTGCCTGCTCCAACCGTGACATTCTGATATATTTCAAAATTTGCCTGTCGGTTTACAACTGCGATGTCCAAAAGCCCATCAAGATTAAAATCGACCATTGCACCGCCACGGCTGCGGTGCATTGAGGCTATTCCAGCGCTATCCCCGGCTTCCTCAAACATACCATCAAGCTGTTGCACCATCAGGTTGTTAGGATCATCCATGGCGCTGCCCGGCATTTGTTGAACATTGCCTTTGGTGACAAAGATATCATCCAGCCCATCATTTTGCGCATCACCGAAATCCACATGCCAACCGGTCGATGGGCGTCCATCACCGCCGGTATAGGGGCGGTGTGCAGTTGTTCCGCGGTTATAGGTGGCGTCGCGGTAATTTGGTCCTTCTGCAGATGTATCTAAAAGCTGAAGCCGTTGGTCACCCATCGAGGTGAGATAGACCTCTGGAAAGCCGTCACCGGTAATATCACGGGACGCAATTCCCATGCCCCATAGTTTGTGGGTTTGCCATCCTTCTTGGGCAGAATAGAGTTGCGGCTCGTCTGTCATCTTCCACATCTGCTCTTCACCGTCGTGAAGATAATAATGCCGATCATTGCTGATCCTTAGATCAGCACGCCCTTGTCGGCCCCAGTCTGTGAACAGCATTGAAAGCGGACAATAACCCGGGTCAAGGCCCAGCGGGTCTTGGTAATTTGCACCGCTCGGCCGGTACAGAAAGTTTTTATCACAGGTCCCAAAGGGACCTTCTGGGTCGTTGCGATCAACATAGTTACCAAAAGCCAAGGTTGGCAGGGATTGACCAGTTTCCCAAGTTGCAGAAAACGATGTCGTCCAACCAGAAAGATAGTCATCTTTGAAGTTGGCAAATGGCGTAAAATGGCACTCTGCAGCACCCTTTAAGATTACATTGGCCCCAACGCGCAAAACGGCCAAATCCAAAAACCCATCCCCGTCGATGTCCAAAGGATAAGCGCCGGTTACATTTTCCAAAGAAAGTTCTTTGGGTGTTTGTTTGGTGAATTTTATCTCGCCGCCACGCTGTGAGCGGTTGCGCAACAATGCCGATGGCGCTTCGCCGCCCGCAATAAAAATATCAGGAAGACTATCTTGATCGCAGTCGAAAACCGCCATCCCGCCGCCAACGAAAAACTCCCATCCGCCGTCATAGACATGGGGCGGCATCACTACGGGGGCAAAACTAGGATGGGTTTGGGCTGCGCCAACGGGTGCTGAGATCACCGAAAGAGCACATGCGGCAATGCTGGCACCAAACCCTATTTTTTTGCGATCAATGGACATGCCAGTGCCTTTTCCTTTTCCGCCATTTTCCGGGGCAAGGGCATAGACGCAATGTGACTTGGCAAACCGCTCCCGTAGACGCCTGCTAGCTTTCCTGCATAGCCCCTGGCCCCGGTGTTGCGCCGGCAGGACATTTGCCCATGATAATCATGCCCAGAACTTCGTCTTTGGTCACGTCTTCGGTTTTGGCATAGCCAACCATTTGCCCGTTTTTCATAACGGCCACTCGGTCAGCAAGATCAAACACATCATGAATATCATGACTAATCAGGAATATTCCTATGCCCTCTTGTTTGAGCTGCTGGATTAAATCGCTAACCTGATCGGTTTCTTGCGGGCCTAGGGCGGCCGTTGGCTCGTCCATGATTAAAATGCGGGCATTGAACAGTATCGCCCGCGCAATTGCGACAGACTGACGTTGCCCGCCTGATAATTTGCTCACAGGTTCTTTAAAGCGCTGAAAGTTTGGGTTTAAACGCCCCATAACTTTGCGGGCCTCGGATTCCATTGCGGCATCGTCAAGGGTGCCATAGTTGGTCAATATTTCCCGACCAAGATACAAGTTGGCTGCAGCATCGACATTATCAGCAACCGCAAGAGTTTGGTAAATGGTTTCAATGCCGTATTTTTTAGCATCGCGCGGATTGTTGATATCCGCCTCTTCTCCGTTCACAAAGATCTGCCCTTCGTCACGTTTGTATGCGCCGGAAAGAACTTTGATAAGGGTGGATTTTCCTGCACCGTTGTGACCCAATATAGCCACGACCTCGCCCGGGTGTAGATCAACCGAGGCTTTGTCGACCGCCTTTATACCACCAAAGGCAATAGACAGGTCTTTAATTTGCACCAACGGTGTGCCTGAAGTTTCGGTACTCATCATCTCACTCCCTACTTGGCCCGACGCCGGTAAACGGTGTCGATCCAAACGGCGACCACTAGGACAGTGCCCACCACTATTTGTTGTATTGCGGCATCAAAGCCGATTAAAACCATACCTGTTTGCAGACTTTGCATGACCAGAGCGCCAAGAATTGCACCGTAGATTGTTCCGATGCCACCGGCAAAGGATGTCCCCCCGATCACAGCTGCCGCAATCACATAAAGCTCATCCAAAGTGCCCAGATTGTTGGTTGCAGAGTTAAGCCGCGCAGAAGAGATCACAGCAGAAAGCGCGCATAGCATGCCCATGAGAGCAAAGATCTTTACTGTGACCCAGCGGGTGTTGATGCCCGCCAAGTTGGCAGCCTCGGGATTGCCCCCAATGGCAAAGACATAGCGGCCAAATCGGGTGCGCGTGGTTAAAAACGTCATAGCGACACCAACTGCGATTAAAATCAGAACCGGAATGGCAAAGCCATGGCTGATGAAAATTTCACCGACCGGAGTGTCGATATTATTCGCTTTGACATATTGCTTCACGATACCTTTGGGCCATGGGTAAGAGTTGACTAAAAGGACAAACGCGATAATGCCACCGCAGGACACGATACCCAAAAACACCTCGGCCCAAACCGGGCGTAAAGGAAAACGAAACCGCTTGCGTTGGGCTCGGCCAGAAAAGATCATCACGATGGCTGCGATACACCCGAGTAAGCCAACAATCCAACTTCCAGTGGCGCCGATAGAACCATAGGGTCCGCCGCCAAGGTATTTGAAGGTCGCATCGACCGGTGAAATTGTTTCGCCGCGCGCCAAAAGAAATGCCGCACCGCGCCAGACTAGCAAGCCGCCCAATGTTACAATGAAGGCTGGAATGCTAAGATAGGCGATTAAATAGCCATGAAAAGCGCCAATGGCAGTGCCAATAATAAGACCAAGGATAACCGTTATGACCCAAATCAACGGATGCCCAAGACCCAGAAACTGAGGGAGAATCCAAACCTGAATGATGGCCATTGCCATCGCTGTAAAGCCCAGGATCGAACCGACAGATAAGTCGATATGACGGGTGACAATAACCAACACCATCCCGGTGGCCATCACACCAATTGACGCCGTTTGTACCGAAAGGTTCCAAAGGTTTCTTGGTGTTAGGAAAGCCCCAAAACCATTGACCATTTGACCATAAACATGAAAGCCGACCCAAATCAGGACTAAGGCGGCGATCATTCCTAAAAGTCGGGCATCAATTTCTGTGGCGCGGAGGAACCGAACAAAGGCCCCTTCATTTTCCACTTTTGCAGCACCGTGCTGCGGGTTCTTATCTGTCACGTCGTTCTCCACCCTAAGAGAAAATTTAAATGTCTCAGGCAGTTATCATTACAAAACAGGCGTGCCGAAATCAATGTATCGGCACGCCCATAACTTGTTGGTTAGCTTAGCAGCCGTTTACACCATCGATTGCGCCTTCACAGACCTTTTCTTTCGCGATATGGCCAGCTTCGATCACAATGTTGATGTTGGTTTTGTCGATCGGAGTAGGTGCCAAGAAGATAGCATCCATTTCAACGCCCTTGGCGCCACCGGACCACTTCACAGAACCTTCGATGTCAGACATCGCAACACCGTCGGCCAATGCCGCCGCGATATCACCAGCAGCTGCACCTAGCTGACGAGCATCTTTCCACACTGAGGTGTTCTGAGTGCCGCGTGCAACCCGGTTAAGAGCAGCGTGATCGCCATCTTGACCTGATACTGGAATGTTCATGCCTTGTGCTTGCAACGCAGCGATTGCACCGCCCGCCATGCCGTCATTTTCGGACATAACCGCATCAACATTGTTGTCATTGGCTGTCAGAATTTGCTCCATGTTTTTCTGAGCATTGTCTGGCTTCCAGCCGTCAGTGAACGCTTCACCAACAATTTTGATTGTGCCGGCTTCAACATCAGCGCCGATCACATCCATCATGCCTTCCAGAAGGAAGTGCGCGTTGGGATCGCCCTTGTCGCCTTTGATGATGGCATAGTTACCGCTTGGAACAGCAGATTTGATAGACCGTGCGATAACCCGACCAACTTCTTTGTTGTCAAATGTCAGGTAAAATGCGCGGTTGTCTTCGATCAGACGGTCATAACCCAGTACAGGGATACCTTCTGCCGCTGCTGCATCAACAGCCGCGCCAACAGAACCGCTGTCCACAGACAAAATAACCAGAGCATCTGCGCCTTGGGCGATTAAGCTTTCAACGTCAGTCAACTGCTTTGAAGCAGACAACTGGGCATCAGCTGAAATGTATGTGTCCCCGTTGGCTTCGATAGCGGCCTTCATGGCTGCTTCGTCAGTTTTCCAACGCTCTTCTTGAAAGTTTGACCAAGACACGCCGATAACTTTGCCTTCGGCGAAAGCTGCTGATGACATGGCACATACGGCTACGGACGCGGCCGCAGCCACGCTAAAAAATTTATTCATGTGATCCTCCCACAAAACGAAAAACAACGATCTAAGTGATCGATGTTGGAAAAACTGTCATTTTTCACGACAGTCGAGAAAAATAAACATGAAAATTAAATGATGTCAATTCGACTCTCGAAAAAAATTTTACTGGATTAAAAATAATTACTGTTTAGGGTTAAAAACAAAGAGTTGCATAAGTGCGATATTATGAAAAATAAGAACACAACCGAAGGGTTACGCCATTACAACAGGGCGCTTGTACTGCAAAGCCTGCGCCGTCTTGGGCCAAGTTCTCATACAGAAATCGCCGAAGACTCCGCTTTGGCTTCGGGCACAGTTTCCGTGATCACCACCGAGTTGTTTGAAGAAGACGCGATTCGCAAAGAAGAAAAGCCCCCTACGAAAGGGCGGGGAAGACCGCGCATTCTACTTGCGCTGAACCCCGATTTTGCACGGTTGGCTTTTATTCATATCTCATCCAGCGAGGTTGAATATTCACTTGTAAGCTATAGCAATGTCCTGCTTGATCGTTTTCAGGTGGCCAGATCAAATAGCGCGACCGACGCCGCGGCTTTTGGCGATCAGGTGCGCCGCGATTTATTCCGGCTTGCAGAACGTTCGGAATTGCATCCATCTGAGATCGCCCATATTTCCATTGCCACCAAAGGTCTGGTTGGCGGCAGCGGTACAAAACTGCTATGGTCACCAGTTTTTGGTGATAGCCAAATTGACTTTGCAGAGCTTTTCAAAGAGTGGCCTGATCGGGTTAAGATCAGCAATCAAACCGGATTTTCCGCCCATGCAAAACTGCAAGCAGCGGGCCCGTTTGCAAAACAGCACGCTGTGCTATCACTGGGCAATAGTATCGGGTTGGGCATTGCTAGCCGGACCGGCCGCGAAGAGATTAGCTATCATGCACCGCCTTTCGGACATATGGTTCATGTGGAAGATGGGCCTCTGTGCCGCTGCGGCTCTTTGGGCTGCATCGAGGCTTACGCAGGGTTTTATGGTATTCTGCGCGCGGCCTATGATGCACCAACAGATCATATTCCGGCCAAGTTTATTCCAAAAGAACAGATGGACCAATTGGCAGCCGATGCCCGCGCCGGAGATCAGCGCATAAGATTTGCCTTCCGGCAGGCGGCGGATGTACTTGCGATCGGTCTATCAAGATTGATGACAATCCATGGACCGATGGCCATCACCATCACCGGCCCCGGAGTAGCCTACTTTGATCTTATGAAGGATCATTTCAACGGCCATTTCGAAAAAAACCTGCACATCCGAGTAAGCCATATGCCTACCATCTCGGTGGAAACAGACGAACCCAGCTTGGTGTTTTCAAGCAATGCTATGGTAAGCTTGGCCGCTTTTGATAGCGAATATGTAGCGACGCGGCAGATTGAAAGGGCGCGTTCCGCCTAACCCAAGGGTTTGGGCGCAAATGTACCATGATGTTGCCTGATCGCCAGAAAGATTCTACCCTTTGAAAATCATAGAGTTGGAGTCGAAATGATTACCAAAATCACATATTTAGGTCTTGCAATAGCGATCTTTTCTGCCGCGCTATATCTTGCTTTATCCGCGCCTGGATCAGCTAAACTCGATCAACTTGAGGCATTGGCCTCCGACACAAATAACGGGCGGACTGTATATTTGGCCGCCGGTTGCGGCAGCTGCCACGCTGCCCCCAATGCGAGCCAAGACGAGAAGTTAGTTCTGTCTGGTGGACAACAATTTGAAACCACGTTTGGCCAGTTTTATGCACCAAATATTTCCATGTCAGTCAATAATGGCATTGGTGGCTGGTCTTTGACAGACTTTGAACGCGCTGTGCGCCAAGGGGTGTCCCCAGACGGCACCCATTATTTTCCTGTTTTTCCTTATGCAGCCTATCAACATATGCGTGATCAGGATATTGTCGATTTGTGGGCATATTGGCAGAGCTTGCCAACTGCTGACACCAAAAACATATCTCATGATCTGCCGTTAATATTGGGTGTCCGCCGAAATTTAGGGCTTTGGAAGCGGATGTTTATAGCGCCCGATTGGGCTATATTGGGCGATCTAAACCCGATTGAACAAAAAGGTCGCTACTTGGTAGAAGCGCTGGGCCATTGCGGCGAATGCCATACACCGCGAAATGTGTTGGGCGGGCTAAAGCATGCACAATGGTTGGCAGGTGCCAAAAATCCAGCAGGCAAGGGTTGGATACCAAATATCACACCCGCATCACTCGATTGGAGCACCGAAGAAATATCCGAGTATCTTTTATCGGGATTTACGCCCGAGTTTGATATGGTCGGCGGACATATGGCTTTGGTGGTAGAAAACCTAGCCCAATTAACGCCGGAAGACCGTAACGCCATTGCGCAGTATCTAAAGCTTGTTCCAGCGGTCAAAGTGCCACGATAGCTCTAGCTCGTTTACTTTTTAGGCATCTGCGCTGTTCTTAAACGTTCTGACAGAATGCGTAAAATACCCTTCACAACAATGTGGGAGTCGTCTAGCATTTTCTCAAATTCATCGCGCGAGACGAACAAAAGATCACAATCTGTAACAGTAGCAGCATTCGCCATTCTCGATTGCTCGCTTACAACGCCCATTTCGCCGAATAACTCATTTTCCCGGACAAGAAAATCAGGCTCTTTTGTGGCATTGCTGGGAAGAAAAATCCCGACTTGACCAGAGATAACCAAATAAACGCCGTTTGCCGCATCGCCCTTTCGAAAAATAAACTTATTGGGCTCTAAATTTAGTCTTTTCATTTCAAATGCGGACCTCACTGCCTTGGATCGCAAAGCTGACTTTTGATGAGGAAAGTGTTGCTGCAATACTGTCAAACTCAGCATCGCTTCTAGGCGGATTATGGTGACTTATGGACAGGTGCCCAATATCTGCAACATCTGCAAATGTGCAGGCTTGCTCAATGGATGAATGGCCCCAGCCAACTTTGGTTTTGAGCTCTTCTTCAGTAAACATTCCATCCCAAATAACAAGATCAGACCCTTTTACAAAGTCGAGCAAAGGCTCTAACTGGTTCTCTTGATATTCATTATCCAAAAGATATGAAAACTTCCCTTTTTTCGTTTTGAGCGAATAGCCCATGCTTCCGCCGGGGTGATTAAGCTCAATCACTTCAAGTTCGATTTCGGGGGCAAGTTTTCGTTGAATTGTCGACACGTTCATGAACTTCAATTGCTTGAGCACCGTAACGATATCAACAGGAAAATAACCGCCTGAAAAATATGTTTGAATCATATTACGCAAAACATTGCGGTTTACCAAAGCACTGGACAGATAGATGGGTTCGTTATGCGAAAACACGCTTGAGTTAAATGGCAGCCCTTGAAGGTGATCATGATGAAAATGGCTGTAAAGAACAAAAGATTCTCTTTCCAGATCCAGTTTTACATTTTGGAAACCAGTTCCTGTGTCAAAAACAATCTGAAAACCGTCCAATAGAACTTCATAACACGACGTATTGCCGCCGTATTTTTCAGTCTGCGAAGGTTGCGGGATCGACCCCCGCGTGCCGTGCATTCTTATAAGCAAACTCTGTCCAATCTTTATTGCCAGTGGACTCTCTATGCCACATTTGGATCAAAATGTTGATCTTTTTCTTTTACCTTGTCATTCCAGCTCTTTATACGGTTGTGATAGGGATTTGATTAGCTTGAATACTAGATTAAGTTTGTGGGTGAGTTTAAAGTAATTCAGAGTATTTTCTGGGTTTAAAGACACGTGTCTGTTAAGGGTTTTGGAGTTTAAAAGGTGGTATTCAATGACACTTAAATTACAGGATATGCTTCAAAACGAGGCTGTTTTTGAAGTCAGCTTTTTCAATTTTGAAAATTCAATTACCGCTGCTTATTTTGCCGATCGCGATTTAAACATAATACGCGCGAATAAAAACTTCCAAGCTTTGTTTCCAAGTATTAAAAAGTTCGAAGGATTAAACATGCTTTTCCTTTTGGATAAGCTTGGACTTTCACAAGAACGCATTGATGAGTTTAGCAGAACCTTGACCAAAGAAAACCGGGTTCAAATCCCCGATCTGAAAATCACAGTCCAAGGTAAGATGAAAACATATTCGTTGCTGTCGACATATACCAAAAATGAAAACTTTTCCTATTTAAACGGGGTACAAGGCCAGCTGATCGATCGAACCGCCGAGTATGAACTTCATGCGCAAAATCAACAGCTTTTGGAAGAAAACAAAAAATCAAACACTCTTCTTACCGAAAAAAGCGAAAAGCTTGAAACCATCGCCAACCGGCTGGCCAAATACCTGTCACCGCAAGTGTATCAAAGCATCTTTTCCGATAAAATCATTGATGGGCAAACTTATAAAAGGAAAAACCTGACTGTGTTTTTCTCAGATATTGCCAGCTTTACGGATTTATCCGACACGCTTGAACCAGAACGACTGGCTGAGTTAATCAATACTTATCTTTCCGATATGACCGAGATTGCAATTAGCAATGGCGGCACCATAGATAAATTCATTGGCGATGCGATTATGGTGTTCTTTGGCGATCCCGATAGCAGTGGTGAAGAAATGGATGCATTACGTTGTTTGAAAATGGCTTTCGAAATGCAGGAAAAAATTAAATCCATCAGCCGGGTTTGGCAGTCCAAAAGAGGTATTCCTGGCGGATTGAATGTAAGAATGGGAATTGCCACAGGATATTGTACGGTTGGTAATTTTGGCTCAAACCAACGTCTTGATTACACAGCACTTGGCAGTCCGGTTAATATGGCAGCGCGACTGGAAACCATTTGTCCTTTAGGCGAAGTTTTAATGACCCAAGCTACAGCGAATATATTAAGCGATAAGGTTAAAAGTGAATTCTTTGATGATTTTAATATAAAAGGTTTTTCAAAGCCTATCCCGGTTTATAAGGGCATCGCATTGGAAAATATAGACGAAGAGCTTGAAACAGGTCTAGTGCACCAAAGCGACTCGCTTGAGCTTTATATCAAAAAATCATCCGATATTGTTGCGGTTATCCGAGAGCTGCGTGAATTAGAACAAGAGTTTTCAAAGAAGCTTTCCGGCTAGAAGCAAATTACCTTTGGTCATATTGCGTGGGGCCAGCAATGCGGTTTTGCTTTTTGGCCTTGTTAATGCGATACAGCCTGCCAAAAGCGTGCGGCGGCTCAAGCTTAATAACCTTGGTCTGTGAAATCCGCAAAGCGAGATAACAGGAGAAACAAGATGACCCAATCGCAACCTCGGCTTTCGTTTGGCCAAAAGGCGGGCTGGGGCCTGGCCGATATGGGCATCGTGGTCTTTGTGATCGTCAAACAGCTTTTGGTGATGGCATTTCTGACCACCTATCTTGGGGTGCCGGTTCAAATTGCGGGCGCGGTGACAACTTTAGTGCTTATCTTCGATATGGTGACAGATCCTCTTATTGGCTATCTGTCGGATCGCACCAATACATGCTGGGGACGGCGCGCACCCTGGATGGCGCTTGGGGCTTTGGTGTTGGCGGGCGGAACAGTCGGCCTTTTCGGTGTTCCACTGGGGCTTTCCACCACGGGTAATTTGCTTTGGGTCACTGGGTTTTTTGTACTTGCCACCATTGGGTTTACCATGGTTGCAATTCCCTATGGCGCCATGGCCGGTGAAATCACGCAAAGCCCGCAAGAGCGCTCGGCAATGACCGGATACCGTATGGCCTTTGCCAGTATCGGGATTTTGCTTGGCGGCGCGATTATTCCGCTGTTGGCAGGCGGCACCCGTGAGGGGCATCTGCAAGCGGCTATTATGGTGGCCCCCGTGATTGTACTTGCAATTTGGCTATCAATCTGGGCCACACGCAATGCCCCGCGGGTGCAAACCCCAAGCACACAAAGTTTTTGGGCGATGGCAAATATGGTGTTCAGCAATGCACCCTTTATGGTTTTAGTTGTGCTTTATGGTGTGATGACGATGGCCATTGCTTTGATCACGGCCGGGCTGCCGTTTGCGGCGCTCTACCTGATTATGGACAGCGGCGATACTATGCTGTCCGGCGCGGCAAATGCCTTGACGGTTCTGTCGCTTATGTTCGCCTGTTTTGTCCTGGGCTCGATCCTAAGCCAAGCGGTTTGGGTTTGGATTTCCGCGCGGCTTGGCAAACTTGGCGCCTTGGTTTTGGGCTTGGGGCTTTATATGATTTTGCTTTGCGCTCTTTATACCATGATGCCTTCGGTAAATGTAACCGCGATGGCCGGTATGTTTGTATTCGCCGGTATGACCAACGGTGCCTATCAGCAAATCCCTTGGGCGATGTACCCAGATTTGATGGATGTGACCCGCAAGGCCACAGGCGAGGCCATCGAAGGTGCGTTTAGTGCCATATGGCTCTTTGGGCAAAAGGCTGCAAATGCATTGGCGCCGCTGATTTTGGGGGCCATTCTTGGAAGCTATGGCTGGCAGGAAACCACAGAAGGCAAAATTGATCAGCTGCCCGAGGCTATCTCGGCGCTGCATGTCTCAATTACGTTGCTGCCTGCGGCTGTTTTAGGCTTGGCGATTGCAGGGCTAGTACTGGTGTATCGCCGCTCGCTGGCCAATGTGGAAAGCGCCTCTTTGTCAGAACAGCAATAAAGACAGTGTTAAACATCGTCGCTATGCTTAAAGTGTTATAGCTAAGCGGGTTTCTTCAGGTTTGAGAGTTGATGATGGACGCGGTAGATTGCCGGTCCCGCGCCAAAGTTTGCGCTTCGGCTTGGCTCAGCGATAAAAGTGTGTCTTCTGGTGTGAGCCCTAAATCACGGCCATAAACAGGTCGTTGAGCGCAGCGCGGGTCAAAGAGCGCGGGTTGCCGCCACAGGATGGATCATCCAGTGCGCCGCTGATTAAAGCCTCAAGCGGTTCTGCGGTGACCCCCAGCGCTGATAGTTTTTTGGGGATGCCAAGGCTGTCGTTTAGATCTTGGACAAACCGGCAGAAACCATCAAATCCGCCCGCGATCCCAAGATAGGCTGCGGCCTGATCAAACCGCGTGGCAATTGCGGGGGCATTAAAATCCAAAACCGCGGGCATACAGACCGCATTTGTAGTGCCGTGGTGGGTTCCAAAAGTTGCCCCGACCGGATGGCTCATGGCATGGATTGCGCCAAGCCCCTTTTGAAAGGCTGTCGCGCCCATCATTGCAGCGCTCATCATCTGCGCGCGCGCCTCAATATCATGGCCGTCGCTGTAGGCACGCGGCAGATAGTCTTTGACCAATCGCATCCCTTCCAGGGCTATGCCTTGGCTCATGGGGTGATAATGCGGGCTGGAAAATGCCTCGACGCAATGGGCAAAAGCATCAAGCCCGGTGCCAGCGGTGATAGCAGGCGGCAAACCCACCGTCAGCTCGGGATCGCAAATCACCACGGTGGGCAGAACTTTAGGATGAAAGATGATTTTTTTGACATGGGTTTTTGCATTGGTGATCACACTGGCGCGGCCGACCTCGGATCCGGTGCCAGCGGTGGTTGGCACTGCGATAATGGGCGCAATGGCTCCGCTATCGGCGCGGGTCCACCAATCGCCGATATCTTCAAAATCCCAAACCGGCCGGCTTTGCCCGTTCATAAACGCCACCATCTTGCCCAGATCAAGCCCCGAGCCGCCCCCAAAGGCAATCACCCCATCGTGGCCGCCCTGCCGATAGGCCGCGACCCCTTCTGTCAGGTTTTGCTCAGTTGGGTTTGGATCAACCTCACTAAACACAGCGCCGCCCAGTCCGGCGGCCTGCATAAGATCTAAGGTATTTTGGGTAATCTCTAAACTGGCCAGTCCGCGGTCAGTAACCAGCAATGGCCGCGCAATCCCCGCCTCGGCGCAGGCAGAAGGCAATTCTTGGATACGGCCAGGGCCAAATTTAATCGCAGTTGGGTAAGACCAGTTGGCGGTAAATGTCATGGTATTGCTTTCTATATTTGGGAAAATAAGGCCACCATCTGTGGGACAATGCAAGCCTTGAATTTGGCAGGGCCGTCAGTCCGTTCTCAAATACACTGCCAGTGCCGGCGGCGGGTTTTGCAAAAGACCCTCTGTCTGCTCTGGCGGATGTGCCGTGCCTTCGGCCACCACAATGGTTTTTTCCGCAATGCGCAGCGCATCGGCAGGATCATGGGTCACCATCATCACAAGGCTGCCCCGCTCGCGCGCCAACTCGCCAAGCAAATCCAGCATTTCAGCCTTGAGCGCCGGGCCAAGCGCCGAAAATGGCTCGTCCACCAGCAAAATTGGTCTGTCCTGCAGCATCACCCGCGCCAGAGCCACGCGGCTTTGCTCGCCCCCCGACAGCTGCGGCGGTTTTTTTGTCCCAAACCCGGCCAGGCCGACCCGCTCTAATGCCGTTTCGACCTGATTGGTTTGATCGGCAGTCAGCTTCGCGCGGCGGGTCAGCGCCAGCGCAATATTGCGTGCAGCGCTCAGGTGGGGAAACAGATTGTTGTCCTGAAACAGCATCGCCATGGGTCGCTGGGCCGGCGGCAGGGAGGCAATATCGCGACCCTCCCATAAAACCTGCCCGTCCTGCAGCGCAAGAAACCCCGCCAAGGCAGCAAGCAAAGATGATTTACCCGCACCAGAGGGACCCATCACCGCATAGATACCGGCCTCAAGCGGCGGCAAAGACGCGGTTAGGCGAAATCCGCCTTGGGCAATGTGGACGTTGTTAATCTTGAGCACCATACCGCCCTACCCTGTCAAATATCCAAAACAAACCCAAGCTGAGCGCCAGCAAAAGCACCGCTGCTGCTGCGGCCTGATCCATCCGATAAGACCCCATGAGCTGATAGAGCTTCAATGGCAAAGTCGCCCGCTCGGCGTCCCCGAAAAGCGCAATCACGCCGAGATCGCCCATCGATAAGGCCGCCGTTAATCCTGCTGCAAATCCAAGTGGCCGGCGCAAACGCGGCAGCATAACCCAGCGAAACCACCCCCATGCGCCAAGATCAAGTGCTGCCGAAAGACGGGAAAAGTTCTGCTCGACCGCCTGCACCTCAGGCCGCAGGATACGCAGCGCAAAGGGCAAGCTCATCAAAGCATTGACGCATAGGGTCACCCCAAGCGCCACATCAAACGGATTGACATAGGGGCGCACAATTAAAAACAATCCCGTGCCCAGCACCAAAGGCGACACGGCGATGCCCAAGGTTGCAATTAGCTCGCCCCACCGCGTCGCCAGCGGCAGCGCAAAGCACAGGCACAGCAGCGTGGCGCCCAGCGCAAGCGCAAGCGAGCGCAGCGCCGCAAACCAGACCGGCGCCCCAAGATCGGCAACTCCGGCAGCCCCCTTGATGAACAGCTGCGCCAAAGGCAGGATCAAAAACAACATAGCGCTGAATATCACACCTGTATCAATGCAGCGTTCCGACAAGGGCCGCAGCGCGGCAGTCGCCGGCCGGTCCAGCCCGACTCCCAAACGGTCATGACCGGCCAGCCAAAGCGCAACCCCCGCCGCGCTAACCGATAAAAAGAGCTGCACCAACCCCAGCAATGCGGCGGTGGCAAAATCAAATTCAAAGCGGAAGGCCTGATAAATCGCCAATTCAATGGTGGTGGCTTTGGGCCCGCCGCCCAAAGTGAGCGCCACCGCAAAGCTCGACAGGCAAATGACGAAAATTACCGCAAAGGCCGAGGGCAGTATCCGCCGGATCATCGGCCATTCAATCACATAAAACCGCGCCATCGCCCCAAGCCCAAGGCTTTGGCCCAAGCGGATGCGCTCGGATGGCAGCGACATCCATCCCAAAAGGATCATCCGTGTGGCCAAGGGTAGGTTGAAAAACACATGCGTCACCAGCACGCCTTGAAGCCCGTATATGGACAGCGGTTCAAACCCCAGCGCCCGAAGCCCGTCGTTCAGAAGCCCGTTTTGGCCAAAGATGGCAATCAAGCCAAGCACCGCTACGATGACCGGCAAAATAAACGGCGCGCCCAAAAGCATAATGGTCACATCACGCCCCAAGAAGCGGCTTCTGGCCAAGGCGCGGGCCAGTGGAATGGCCAATAGCACAGAGAGCGCCGCCGACAGCGCGGCCTGCATCAGCGTAAAGCGCAGCGCCGCCCATTCGGCTGCGCCAAATCGCGCCGCAGCGCTGGCATTATGCCAGACCACCACAAGCGGCGCGATCACAAACGCGGCCAACGCCGCGCCTGCAATTATTTGGACAGCGCGCGGCGCCATTCCTCAATCGTTTCTGCGCGCAAATCTGCGGCTTCGTCTTCGGAATAAAACAGAACCTTTTGCGGCAGTGGAAGCTCTTGAAACGCCTCGGGCCAGTCCGACACCGGCAGCGCTGCAGGCAGCGACCAATTGCCGGTGGGGATTAGGTTTTGAAACGTATCGGTCAGGATAAAGGCCAAAAACGCATCTGCCAGTTCGGGGTTGTCAGTGCCAGCAATCTTTGCCGCCAGTTCCACCATGAAATAATGCCCTTCGGGAAAGATCGCGGCTTTCTTGGTCAGATCACCCTCTGCAACGATGTGATAAGCGGGCGATGTGGTATAGGACAGCACCATATCCGCTTCGCCGTCTGTAAAGAGGCCATAGGATTCAGACCATCCTTTGGTCACGGTTAGGATTTTAGGTGCCAATTGTTCCCACACGCTTTCGGCGCGGTCGCCGTAAACCGACTTGACCCAAAGCACCAAGGCAAGGCCCGAGATCGAGCTGCGCGGATCCTGGATCACCAGTGATAGACTATCATCAGCAGCCAGCAATTCATCAAAGGATTGCGGCGCGTTCGGCAGGCTTTCGGTGTTATAGATGAACGCCGTGTGGCTATAGTTGAACGGCAAGAACACCTCATCCGTCCAGTTCAGTGGCAGGGTCAGCTTCGCCACATCCTGCCCGTGCGGGGCAAAAAGACCGGTTTCACGCGCCTTTTTGGTGATGTCGGTGTTAAGCCCGATCACCGCATCGGCGTCTGTCCGCGTGCCTTCCAATATAATGCGGCCCAGCACATCGCCGGTTTTGAACTGCAAATCACAGTCGCAACTGGCCTCAAACGCGGCTTCGATTGAAGGGCCCGGACCCCATTCCGAGGCAAAATAATCCGGGGCGTAAACTGTTAAGACAGGGGTGTCTGCCAGCGCTGCGCTGGCTGTCAAAAGACCCGCTGCAAATGTAAGGTTTTTCATTTCTCACTCTCCATACATGCGACGGGCGGAGTGAGCTTGGCAATGTGCCGTACCTTTCCTCCGCCGGTCCTAACCGGTTCAGGTTCAACGGGTTCGCAAAAGCATCTCAGCCGCAAGGGCACCCCGAGGTAAAAAAAGGTGTAATATGTCTGGTTTGGGAACACAAGCGCTCTATCGCAATAGCCAAATTTGTGCTAATATAAGATATTCCAACACTTTATCAGAAAGGAGGCACCCTTTGGGGGAACACGGCTTATTTTAATATGGTTTGAACTGGGGTCGGTTTGGACCCTCTATCTTTTTCTCACATGGATTTCGGCGTTTGAATTGCCCATCTGGGCAATAGCCGGTCTGGTTTTAGTCGTTGATCGGCTGATCACCTATATCAACAGGGCTTCACAGCACCGCCAAAGGGCAGGCAAAGACGAATAAACTTGTCACCGCGACGCAGGGCGATTATTTGCTTATCGCAAAGGAGTGCCCTGATGAGCATCAACACATTCGGCCATCTGTTTCGCGTGACCACTTGGGGCGAAAGCCACGGGCCTGCGCTGGGCGCCACGGTGGACGGCTGTCCACCGGGGGTGGCGGTTGATGCCACGATGCTGCAGCAATGGCTCGACAAGCGCAAACCGGGGCAAAGTAAATATACCACCCAGCGGCGCGAGCCGGACGCCGTTGAAATCCTATCGGGTATGTTTGAAGGCAAAACCACCGGCATGCCGATCCAGCTTATGATCCGCAACACTGACCAGCGCTCGAAAGATTATGGCGACATCGCCGAGACGTTTAGACCGGGACATGCGGATATCACCTATTGGCAAAAATACGGCATTCGCGATTATCGCGGCGGCGGGCGTTCTTCTGCGCGCGAAACGGCTGCGCGGGTGGCGGCCAGCGGCGTGGCGCGGGCCGCGCTTGGGCAGATCATACCGAACCTAAAGATCAAAGGCTATATGGTGCAGATGGGATCGCAGCATATCAACCGCGAGAATTTCGACTGGGATCAGATCGATCAAAACGATTTCTGGGTGCCCGATGCGGTCGCGGCCAAGGATTGGGCGGGCTATCTTGACGGTATCCGCAAGTCGCATAATTCCGTTGGTGCAGTGATCGAAGTGGTGGCCAGCGGCGCCCCGGCAGGCCTTGGCGCGCCGATCTATGGCAAGTTGGATACTGATCTGGCGGCTGCGATGATGTCGATCAATGCGGTCAAGGGCGTAGAAATAGGCGAAGGCATGGCTTCAGCCGGACTGACGGGCGAGGCCAACGCCGATGAGATTTTTATGGGCAATGATGGCCAGCCGGTCTATTCGTCCAACCATGCCGGCGGCATCTTGGGCGGCATTTCCACCGGTCAGGACATCGTGGTCAGATTTGCGGTGAAACCCACATCCTCGATCCTGACCCCGCGGCAATCCATCACCAAATCCGGTGAGGCCAAAGAGGTGATCACCAAAGGCCGGCATGACCCTTGTGTTGGCATCCGCGCCGTTCCGGTGGGCGAAGCGATGATGGCCTGTGTTCTGCTGGATCATGTCCTGCTGCACCGCGGACAAATGGGCGACACCAAAGGGACGATCGGCTAATCGGGATTGCTTGGCTGGACGCTGTCCTGTTTTGACAGCTGCACCGCAAGAATGCCCGCAGTGATGATAATCACGCCAACGAAATCAAGCGCGCTGAGCGCTTCGCCAAGCACCAGCGCTGCAATCAGAACCCCGAAAAACGGATTGAGAAAGTGAAAGGTCGCCGCTTTGACCGCGCCGATCCGATTGACCAGCATAAACCATAAAAACGTTGCCGCCAGACCCGGAACCAAGGTGGTGTAAACAAAAGCCGCGCCCAGCTGCCAGCTCCAGTTCACGGTGATCTCTTCGATCAGAAGTGACACAAGCCCCAAGCTGACCGATCCTACAAGCATTTGCAGCCCGACAATCATCATCACATTGCCGCCCGAAGTGGCGCCTCTAACACTAAGCGTGGCCACCGTGAGGGCGAGCGCCGCAATCACGCAAAGCCCAAGGCCCAGCGCATCCGCGCCGCCATCAATGCGCAGACCCATAATCAAGGCGACACCAAAAAACCCAAGCCCTAAACCGATGCTGCCCAATAAAGGCAGACGGTCACGAAATATAACCCACCCCGCCAAGGCCACCATCAGCGGCATGGATGAGGCAATGATGGAGGCAAGCGAGGCTTCAATCCATTGCATCGCAACAAAGTTCAAACCCAAATACAGTGCATTTTGAAAAATGCCGAAGATGATGGTTGCGCGCCATTGCGCGCGGGTAAGGCGCAGGGTTTGGCCCAGCATCCACGCGATTGCCAAGCCAATTAACCCCGAGATCAAAAATCGCAGTGACAGGGCCGCAAGCGGCGATGCATAGGCAACAATGACGCGCGCGGAGCTAAAGGCCGACGACCACATTAGGGCAAATCCAAGCCCCATCAGAATTGCCCGAAAATCCATCGCGTCCCTTTGTCTAAACTACTGTATTGCTGACATAGTTCACCGCCAATGAAAAGGGCCGCTCACGCGGCCCTAAAATCTCAAAATTAAAGGCTTGAAATTAGCCGTTCACGCTATCCTTTAGCGCTTTCGCAATGGTCATTTTGACCACCTTATCTGCTTCTTTTTTGAACTGCTCACCAGTGGCCGGGTTCCGCACCATGCGCTCGGGTCTTTCACGGCACATGATTTTGCCAACACCCGGCAATGTAACGGCACCACCGCCAGATACTTCGCGTGTGATCAGGTTGCACATTGCGTCCAGCGCGGCAGCGGCTGATTTCTTATCTGTACCCATATCCTCGGCCAGAGCAGCAACAAGTTGTGTTTTCGTCATTGGTTTCGACATTTTAGGTTTCTCCTTATACTGCCCAACTTTTAGGGCCTCACGCTAAGTTTCTAACGGAATGTTGTTATTGAACACAATAAGTAGTGCCTACAATGTTACGAAAAACATGCATTTTTTCCCAAATTTGGCGAAATTATAGGAAAGCCGTTTCGTCAAAGCTGCGTAATTTCCGGCTGTGCAGCCTTTCTAAGGGCATGTTGTGCAAACTTTCCATGGCCATAATGCCTACTTTTAAGTGCCGCGACACCTGTGTTTTGTAAAATTCTGATGCCATGCCAGGCAATTTTAGCTCGCCGTGCAGCGGTTTATCTGACACACACAGCAGCGTTCCATAGGGCACCC
>CBFHXE010000037.1:0-24955 GCA_965659715.1 uncultured Paracoccaceae bacterium
ACCGCTGCTTCGGTATGGCCGGCGCGGACCAAAACGCCGCCGTTGCGCGCGCGCAGGGGAAACACATGACCCGGCGTGGCAATGTCGATGCCAGTTTTTGAGGCATCAATGGCAACCGAAATTGTGCGTGCCCGATCATGGGCAGATATGCCCGTGGTCACGCCTTCGCGTGCTTCAATAGAAATGGTAAACGCAGTTTCGTGGCGCGATGAATTATGCGTGCTCATCAATTGCAGGCCCAGTTGATCAATGCGCTCGCTGGTTAAGGTCAAGCAAATTAGCCCGCGCCCATGTGTTGCCATGAAATTAATCGCGTCCGGGGTTGCCATTTGCGCGGGGATGACTAGATCCCCTTCATTTTCACGATCTTCGTGATCGACCAAGATAAACATTTTTCCGTTGCGCGCATCTTCAATGATCTCTTCTATCGAAGAGACGGCATCGTGATAGTCAGGGGTCATCTCACCTGTTGCCTCTTGGCTCATGTGCATCTCCGTATCTAAGAGCTTCCCTTAGAGGCTCTGATTTGGTTTTACCAGAGCGCTTTTTGGGTGATAATCGCAAACCCGTCAAATCTTTCGCAAAATCCACACGCGCTGATGAGTATATATTTCAATTTTCCGCCAAGCCAAATCAAACTTTAATACGGGCTTGGTCTAACAGGGCCGCGCCGCATAAAGCGCGACCGCCGCTGCGTTTGAGACATTAAGCGATCCAAAACTGGCCGCAAAGTCAATCCGCACCAGACCATCAACCGTTTCTTTTGTGCGTTGCCGCAATCCCGGCCCCTCGGCGCCTAAAACTAGAGCAACCGGCCGATCGCGGTGGTCGCTCAGAGCGGTTTCAATGGGTGTTTCTGCCGTGCCGTCCAATCCCAAAACAAGATAGCCCATCGATTGTAATTGGAGGATCGTATCGGCCAAATTACGGAGCCGAAGATAGGGTTGCCGTTCCAGTGCACCACTTGCGGTTTTTGCCAGTGCTCCGGTTTCGGGCGCACTGTGGCGCTGCGTGCCTATCACAGCGTTTGCCCCAAAAACTTCGGCCGAACGTAAGATTGCGCCGACATTATGCGGGTCTGTGACTTGGTCGAGCAGCACAAGCCGAGGCGCAGCTTGCCCGGCAGCCAATGCAACATCTTCCAGCGTTCCCCAGTTCATTGGTTTGACTTCAAGCGCGGCACCTTGATGCACCGATCCAGGATCCAGCGGCGCTGCAAATTTGCGCGGGTCGCTAATTTCGGGCCGCATTCCGGATGTTTCAATTGCTGAGGCAAGCTTATCCGCAGCGTTTTTTGTTATAACGAGACGCAATCGTGTCCGCCGATCATTCAGCAGGGCATCACGCACCGCGTGCAGACCAAACAGCCAAACAGTTTCCTGTCTGGCTGCTTTTTGGGATTGTTCTTTTTCAATGACCCAGTTGGGCTTTTTCATCTTGTGCCTTTGATTTGCCGGAAACTTGGACGCAGTCGCTATCACATTCTGAACCGGCAAACCATAGGAATGCTTAGCTTAATGTTGGTCCCAAAGGCAGTTTACGGCTGATGAATGGCCAGATCACGACCCCCAAGCCGGCAAATCCAAGAGCGAGATCGGCGAAAAAGCCCACGAATGGGATCATACTTAGCCCAAACACAACAACTGCGCCAATCAATGCTGCAATAATCCGCTCCAAAACACGGCTGCCGTCGAAGCTACCGAATTTTTCCAGCACATACACTCCTATGCCAAAGGTCGCGACCAAATAGCCAAGCCAAAAGACAACAAAGCCAAAAATCAAAAATAACGGAAGCGTAAACGCTCCGATGATTGTCAGAACAAGCACCAGCATAAGTCCGAGAATAACGGCGAGCGACAGCATGCCGGACCACAGCGACGCGAAAGGCGTTTGCACGACTGTGCCGGCTGTATAGGACATCCAATTCGGGAAAATCACGGCAAGAATGCCAATGAGGGCTGTGGTTAGAGCAATGTCTTGAAGCGCCTCAATGAGCCACTCTAGTGGGCCCTGCGGTTCGTGATGTGGAAAATCCTCTAAATGTTTGTCAACAATCAGTTCAATTTGATCTGGTGTGTGTTCCGAGCCTTTCATCGCGTCTATATTCGCTGTTGAGATTTCTAATTTTCCGTCGACTTTCGCGGCATCAGTGAACCGTACATCATCGGAAAAAATTTTCAAATCACCTGCGATGTGGGTCGCTATAACCACGCTGTCCGCGGCCAAAAGCACAGAGCCAGAAATGGGCTGATTTAGGTAAACTGTTTGCGCTACAGCACGTAAATTGCCGGCCAGTGCCGCATCCAGAATTAGCGTTTGCGCGCCTGCCGACAAATTGCCATTTATCGGATTATTGACAGAAATTGTTTGGCCCAAGGCATATAGATTGCCTTCAACTGGCGCGTCTACGGTCACTATGCGGCCGGCCAAATGCGCGGATCCTTCCAAATTTGATTTGGTTTCAACCGTATCCCCAGCCAAGAACACATCGTTTAGGTTTTGAGCTTTGGCGATGACTGTGTCCCCCGCTGCAAAAAAGTCGTTGCCCCAAGTGAAGCTGGCATCGTCAGTCATTTCCTGCGCATTAACCAACTGCGCTAAGCCTATCAAGGCGCACAGTGTAATAATGAATTTTCGTAACATTGATTTTTCCTATAATTTAACGCTTTATGTTAATCTGGATAACATCGCAGAGTTTCCATGGCAGGGCAACCGGTAATATCGCGATTTATCGGAGGCAAGGAAAGGTTTTTGATTTGCAACCAACACAGTATTTTTGCATCGTAAAATAAGTTGACCCTACCGGTTGGATCTTCTCAAAATAGGGGTGCTTGAAGGAAATTAGTCGGCTCTAAGGGTGATAGGTTGGGGTGAGCAAAGTTTAAAATTACGGAAATGACCTTACTTAAGACTTTCGGAAAACATTATAACATTATGAAATAGTTAATAAAAAGCACGTTGCATATTCCATATAAAATTGACTTCAATCTCCGTTGCAATTATAGGTTGAAAAATGCTGGGCGAATGCTTTGCGGGGCTAAACTATTCATTTAGTGCCATATGGTTTCGGTTAGGCGGAGGATCATCGACCCAATTATCAGAGTGACCATGATCCTAAACCCCTCCGAGAGTGATCCACTATCGAAAGATTGCATCCGACGCCGTCTTGATGCGGCCTTAAGCAGTTTTGTGCAGCAAGTTGAGGCATTGGAAGCCCAAGTGCACGCAGGAAACTATGCAGATGAAACCCAAGCCCGCGACCTATTTTTGAACTTAAAAGTATGGATTAGGTGGGCGAACGAAGCGGAGAAAATACGTGCAGAAACGTGGGCATCCGGAAGCGATGCATCAATGCCCGATGTTTGGCCCAAAGGAAGCCTCTTTGTTCTGCTTGACAGCGCGCCTGTTCAATTGGACCTTAAATCTAAAAGCCTCAATATCGAGCGCCACTAACGGATTGGCCCTGCCAAGCGTGCCTATGACGAGTCCACGTATCGCCATCAAACCCATAGCCTATCGGGCATTGGACTAAGGCCATATCGGCCCTGTCACTTAACCGTGCGCGTGGGTGATAATGGGTATGATATTGCTTGGATGCGGCGCGGCAGAATAGACTCAGACCCATGGTCGGAAACCGATATACCGCTTGGTGAAGCCTTTGAGCGCTATCGCGTTCGTGTCATAAAAGAGGGGCAAGTGCTGCGCGAGCATTTGGTCAGCACACCGTCATGGCAATATTCAAAGGAATTTCAGGATATTGACAATCGAAGCGGTGAAAACCTGTCCATTTGGCTGGATGTGGCACAAATTTCCGAACGTTTTGGAGCAGGACCTAGCGCAGGTATAACACTTCCATGAAACCTTTGATGCATGGCGATCTGGTGGCCGCGGGCTGTGCTCTTTTGGGGGTTCCCCCTGCCTGCCGGCAGGCGCATATTAGCACGCTTCTCATCCGCAGCCGGGCTGCAGACAAATATAGAAAACATTATGGTAAAAGCCACCGTGACTGGGGTGAAGGGTCGTTGATGAGCTGCGCACGCAATTATCCCCAACCACTTGAGCCAGCCTTGTGCGATCCCAATTATGCTCAGGCTTTAAGCTGCGTTTTGCAAGCGGCAGCACCAAACCTATCCTCTTGCACAGCCAATGCAAAGCTGCAGGGCTGGGTTCAGTTCAAGCCGCGCCTGTGAGATAAGATCACCGCAATCGTTGCAGTAGCCAAATTCACCTTCTTCAATCCGCACCAAGGCTTGCAATAGGGCTTGGCGCAGGCCATCGCGTCTAACTTGATGCGCCCGAGCCATTGCCTGAGCTTGCAGCGCATCCATACGGCTAAGGCGGCCAACAGATTGTTGATCTAACTCAACCGTTTGCTGGCTCTCTGCTCCTAAAGTATTTTCTTTGTCAATTTCGGCTAGTTTTTTCTGTATTAACCGGCGGAAATCGGATAAATTAACATCATCCATAAACTTTTGGCCTCAGGCGCATTGAATTTATCTGATGTTGCCTATTTATGCCTTAAGGTGCAAGCAAGGTATCGGATGTAGGAGCAGGTCCATTGGCTGAGATACATAGCAAGGTAAAAGAAATTGACCCAGTATGGGGTAAAATTCGCGTTGAAGCAGAACAGGCGGTGCAAACCGAGCCTTTGCTTGGCGCGTTGTTTCACAAGAATGTGCTTCAGCATGACACCATCGATATGGCCTTGGCACATCGGATTTCGCTTAAACTGGCGTCGAATGAAATGTCCGAGCAATATGTGCGTGAAATTTGTGACCTTGCATATCGCGGAGATTCAGAGCTTGCCAGTTCGGCACGCGCAGACATCATGGCAGTTTTTGATCGCGACCCTGCCTGCCACCGGTTTTTGCAACCGCTACTTTATTTCAAAGGATTCCAAGCGGTTCAAGCCTACCGCGTGGCACATTGGTTGTGGTCGAACGAGCAAAAGGATCTCGCATATTTTATGCAGTCACGCATTTCCGAGGTATTTGGCATCGACATCCATCCCGGTGCGGTAATCGGCAAAGGCTTGATGATAGATCACGCGCATTCAATTGTGATCGGCGAGACTGCCGTGGTTGGGGATAATGTCTCAATGCTACACTCTGTGACGCTAGGAGGAACAGGCAAGCAAGAAGAAGACCGCCATCCTAAAATTTGTGATGGCGTGTTGATCGGGGCAGGGGCGAAAGTTCTTGGCAATATCAGTGTCGGGGCGTGTTCACGCATTGCAGCTGGATCAGTTGTTCTTAGGTCAGTGCCGGAAAAAACTACGGTTGCGGGCGTGCCGGCAGAGGTGGTTGGAAAAGCAGGCTGCGCAACTCCTTCGGTGACAATGGATCAGCTTTTAGCAGATGATTTTGAATAGTAGCAACTAACGCTTACAGCAATCACTGCATAGGGTCCGCGGGCGGCCTCTTTGAGGCGCATAGTACCGACGTCAATAACGATCAAAACACTCTGGCTTTAGACCAGCATTGCAATTGGGTTCTCTAGGTTATCAACGATTGCTTGCAGCAACTCTGCGCCTAAGGCGCCATCAATGACCCGGTGATCCACCGATAGTGTCACCGACATGACAGTGGCCACCTCAAGATCACCATCCGCATTGACCACGGGTCGTTTTTTACCCGCGCCCACGGCAAGAATAGCGCCGTGCGGTGGATTGATGACCGCATCAAAATTATCAATGCCAAACATACCTAGGTTTGATATGGCAAAGCTGCCGCCTTGATATTCATGCGGAGCGAGCTTTTTGTCTTTGGCCCGCGCGGCAAGATCTTTCATTTCGGCGCTAAGCTGCGACAGAGACTTCTGCTCGGCATCCTGCAGAACCGGAGTAAACAGACCGCCCTCGATGGCCACCGCAACAGCCACATCCGAAGGGGTCAGTTGCAGCACCCGATCACCGGCCCAAACCGCATTGGCACTGGGCACAGTTTGCTGTGCAAGCGCACAGGCCTTGATTATGAAATCATTGACCGACAGTTTAACATCGCGCGCGGCCAACTGCTTGTTCAGGTCGGCGCGGAACGCCAGAAGCCGGTCAATTTTGATATCCCGCCGCAGATAGAAATGGGGAACGGTTTGTTTGGCTTCGGTTAGCCGCGCAGCGATGGTTTTGCGCATACCGTCCAGTTGGAGTTCTTTGTATTCACGTCCTTGATACATCTTGATGACGGTTTCGGCTGCTGGTCCTGCAGGCATAGATGCCGGTGCGCCTACCAGCGCTGGGCTTGCAGCGCGTGCTGGCTGACCTTGAGCGGCCTCCTCGACATCAGCTTTGACAATCCGCCCATGGGGGCCTGAGCCTTGCAGAGCCGAAAGATCAACGCCTTTTTCCGCAGCCAGACGGCGCGCAAGCGGCGAAGCAAATACCCGGCTTCCTTTTGGGGCAGGGGCACTGGCGGTTTGGGGCGCGGCAGAGGGTTCATTGGCGGGCATTTCGGATGGCTCTTGCGACGGTTTTGCGTCTTGTGGCTTGGCGCTTTCAGCTTCGGCTTTTCCGCCGCCGCCGGAACTTGCCAAATCCTCGGCGGTTTCGCCTTCTTCAAGCAGGACAGCGATTGCGCTGTTCACCGCCACGTTTTCAGTGCCTTCGGCTACGTAAATTTTACCGATGACGCCTTCGTCAACCGCTTCAAATTCCATTGCGGCTTTGTCGGTTTCAATCTCGGCGATGACATCACCCGATTGCACGCTGTCACCTTCTTTGACCAACCATTTGGCCAGTGTTCCGGCCTCCATGGTGGGGGAAAGCGCAGGCATGAGAATTTTTGTTGGCATGATCAGCGCTCCTTAACGATAGGTGACTTTTTTGACCGCTGCGATGACTTCATCGGTGGTCACCAAGGCCAGTTTTTCCAAGTTTGCGGCATAGGGCATGGGCACATCTTTACCGGTACAATTGATCACCGGTGCATCGAGGTAATCGAACGCCCGGTCCATAATGACCGCAGACAGATGGTTGCCGATGGCGCCCACAGGAAAGCCTTCTTCTACGGTGACGCAGCGGTTGGTTTTTTGCACCGATGCCAGTACCGTTTCATAATCGATGGGCCGCAAGCTGCGCAGGTCGATGACCTCGGCGCTGATCCCTTCCTCGGCCAGTTTTTCAGCCGCCTCTAGGGCGTAGTGCATACCGATGCCGAAACTGACAAGCGTGACATCACTTCCTTCGTGCCAAATCCGCGCTTTGCCAAAAGGCACTGTGAAATCATCCAGCACAGGCACATCAAAACTGCGCCCATAAAGGATTTCATTTTCCAAAAAGATCACCGGGTTGTCATCGCGAATTGCAGATTTTAAAAGCCCTTTGGCATCCGAGGCCGAGAAAGGCATGACCACTTTAAGGCCCGGAATATGCGCATACCATGCGGCGTAATCCTGACTGTGCTGCGCGCCCACCCGTGCGGCCGCGCCATTGGGGCCGCGAAACACCATTGGCGCGCCCATTTGACCGCCAGACATATAAAGTGTCTTGGCGGCTGAGTTGATGATTTGGTCTATCGCCTGCATGGCAAAGTTAAAGGTCATAAACTCTACAATCGGGCGCAGCCCGCCAAAAGACGCACCCACCGCAATACCGGCAAAGCCGTGCTCTGTGATCGGGGTGTCAATCACCCGCTTGGCGCCAAACTCATCAAGCAGACCTTGCGAAATTTTATAGGCGCCTTGATATTCGCCAACCTCTTCACCCATCAAGAACACCGTGTCATCGCCGCGCATTTCTTCAGCCATCGCATCGCGCAAGGCTTCGCGGACAGTTTGCTGTTTTAGCTCGGTGCCTTCAGGCCAGTCTGGTGCGCTATCATGCGCTGGGCTGATCGGAGCGGCAGGCACGGCGGCCTCTGCCGCAGGCGCTGTCGTCTCAGCGGCGGGCTCTGATGCCTCTTGGGGGGCCGATTCGTCGGATGTTGCAGCGGCGCTATCGGCGCTTTCGCCCTCTTCCAAGAGCACAGCAATTGCGCTGTTTACTTTGACGTTTTCCGTGCCCTCTGCGACTAGGAGTTTGCCAATCACCCCTTCGTCCACAGCTTCAAATTCCATCGTGGCCTTATCGGTTTCGATCTCTGCAATAATGTCACCTGAGGCCACAGTATCACCTTCGCTGACCATCCATTTGGCCAAGGTGCCCTCTTCCATAGTGGGCGACAGGGCTGGCATAAGAATTTCGGTTGCCATCTTTTAACTCTCCTTATGCCTTACGCGTAAATATCTGTCCAAAGCTCTTCAACGGCGGGCTCTGGGCTGTCTTTGGCAAACTCTGCTGATGCATTGACGATTTCCTTGACCTTTTTGTCGATGGCCTTGAGATCATCTTCACTGGCGTGTTTTCCGGTTAGTAACATGGATCGAACGGTTTCAATTGGATCGCGCTCTTGGCGCATTTTCTGCACCTCTTCGCGGGTCCGGTATTTGGCCGGGTCGGACATTGAGTGGCCGCGATAGCGATAGGTTTTGACCTCAAGAATATAGGGGCCTTTGCCTGATCTACAGTGCGCCACTGCTTTCTGGCCCGCTGCCTTTACAGCCAGAACATCCATACCATCGACCGCTTCACCCGGGATGCCAAAGGCTTCGCCGCGCACATAAAGATCAGGCGATGATGTTGACCGTTTTTGCGCAGTTCCCATAGCATATTGATTATTTTCAATCACAAAAATAACCGGAAGGTCCCAGATCGCCGCCATATTGAAGGTCTCGTAAACCTGACCTTGGTTGGCCGCGCCGTCTCCGAAATAGGTAAAAGTCACCCGGTTATTTTCGAGATATTTATCCGCAAAGGCCAGCCCTGCGCCAATGGGCACCTGAGCGCCCACGATGCCATGACCGCCATAAAAGTGCTTTTCTTTGCTGAACATATGCATTGAGCCGCCCTTGCCTTTGGAATAGCCGTCAATGCGTCCGGTCAGCTCGGCCATCACCCCGTTGGGGTCCATCCCAGCGGCCAGCATATGCCCATGGTCGCGGTAAGATGTTAGCCGTTTGTCGCCTTCCTCTGCGGCAGCCTCGAGACCCACAACAACAGCTTCCTGGCCGATGTAAAGGTGACAGAAACCACCAATAAGCCCCATGCCATAAAGCTGACCTGCTTTTTCCTCGAAGCGCCGGATCAGCAGCATGTCTTCGTAGTATTGGGTCAGTTCCTGAGCTGAGATATTGGGCTTTGCCTTGGTTTTGCGTGCCGCCATAATAATACCCTCGGAAATAAATAGTTTAGCGTTAAACTATTTCTTACAGCAAAAAATAGATTTGTGCGAGAGGAAATTTACTTTTGTATTGGGTAAAGAGAAAAGTCTATTTTAAACAGATGGTTAGTCGATCACAATTTCATTGCCACGCACATATCCCAGGATATCGCGCGCCTGCTGATCCAAGAGATCAAGGTCAAGAAATTCGTCAGACATCCGCTTGGTTAAATTTTCCATGCGCTGAACTTCGACGTGCAAAGCCAGCAGTTCGCGCTCTAACTTATTTGTTTCACTTAAAATTTCTGCGCGGCGAAACAGCCCAAAGTCACCCTGCACGGCGGCAAAGATGAAATACATCCCAAGACCAAAGGCCAGCCCAAAGGCGGCAAACAATCCCCATGCTGGATGGTGTCGCTGTGTCGTCATTTCTGCCTCATTGCCCATTATCGGTGGGCTTGGGGGCAGTATTGCATAGGTGATTCGCTTTGTGAATCCCCCAAATGACGAAAATTAAACGATTTTTTAAAGACCTCGGGCGCGTGGTCAGACAGTTGCCTCAAAAAATCGGTATTTTATCCTGTAATTGAGGCCCGATAAATGCCATCGATGGATTGCCCAAGCGCATGATCAAAATCTGTATCGCTTTGCTGGGCGGACAGCCCTTCGGTCAGCGCGCGTGAAAAACTGGCGATCATACCGCTGTTTTGCGCCAGTTTGCCGTTTGCCTCTGTGCGGCTATAGCCGCCTGAAAGGGCAACAACGCGCAGAACGCGGGGATGGTTGATCAGCTCTTGATAGTGATTGGCCGCTTCCGGCAGGGTCAATTTTAACATCACCTGTTGATCGGATGGCAATTGATTTAACCGCTCCAGCAGAGCAGCATTTAATGTGTCTTCTGCCGCCGCTTTATCCGCGATCGAAATGCTCACTTCGGGTTCCAGAATTGGCATTAAACCAGCGCCGATGATTTCCCCGCCAATGGCGAATTGTTGATCCACAATCTCATTAATACCGGCAGCATTGGCGCCGTGAATAACCGAGCGCATTTTGGTGCCGAAGATGCCGGCGCTTTGTGCACGCTTTAAAAGCGCCGTAAGATCCGCAATGGGTTTCATCACCTGAACATCGTTTTGGGTCTCGGCCAGACCCTGATCGACCTTGAGAAATGGCACGACATCGCACTTTGACCAAAGGTATTCTGCCACAGGGGTGCCTTCGATATCGCGGTCCATTGTGTTTTCGAACAAAATTGCCCCCACCACTTTTTCGCCGGTGAAAGAGGGCGATTTAATAATCCGGCAGCGCATCTCGTGTATCCGGTCGAACATTTCAGCATTGGATGCATAGGCGTCTTCTTCAACCCCGTACAGGCGCAGCGCTTTGGGTGTTGATCCCCCACTTTGATCAAGGGCGGCGACAAACCCGGGCGCTGTTGCGATTTTTTGCATCTGCTGCTGGTTGGCCATAGATAAGTGTCCTTTTACAAAAATTACCTTTGCGCGCTGCTGCGGCAGCACAAATTCGCATCATGATCATAGCCTTAAGGCAGCGATGAAACTGTGACAATTATGGTAGCGCTACCAATCTGAAATTAAGTGGCAGCCGTTTAGGATTAAAGTTGTTTTGCCGCTAATCTTGCATCAACGCGGCCACACCGGGCAGGGTTTTGCCTTCCATCCACTCAAGAAATGCACCCCCCGCGGTTGAGATATAGCTAAAGCCCTGCGCTGCGCCCGCTTTGTTCAGCGCCGCAACTGTATCGCCGCCTCCGGCCACGGAAATCAGCCCAGCTGATTGGCTCAGCTCTGCTGCCTGCGCTGCGGCAGCATTTGTGGCGCGATCAAAGGGCTCGATTTCAAACGCCCCCAACGGGCCGTTCCAAATGAGTGTTTTTGCCTGCTCAAAACAGGCCGCAATCCGCGCCACTGTTTGCGGACCGGCATCCAAGATCATCGCGTCGGCAGGGCAGTCTTGGACTGGCAGGATTTGATTTGGGGCGTGGGCGGCAAAATCCTGCGCCACCACGATATCACTGGGCAGAATAATCTCGCATCCGGTTGCGGCGCCCTTTGCAAGGATGGTCAAAGCGGTTTCGGTCATGTCGTGCTCGGCCAGCGATTTGCCCACTGCTACACCCTGCGCTGCAAGGAAGGTATTGGCCATGCCGCCGCCAATCACAAGGTGATCAACTTTTTCTACTAGGTTGCCCAAAAGATCGAGTTTGGTGGATACTTTCGCGCCGCCCACCACTGCCACGACGGGCCGCTTTGGAGCGCCAAGTGCGCCTTCAAGTGCGCTCAGCTCGGCAGCCATCAACCGTCCGGTGCAGGCGGGCAACACACGGGCTAAGCCTTCGGTGCTGGCATGGGCGCGGTGGGCAGCCGAAAACGCATCATTGCAATAGACATCGCCGATTTGCGCCAATGCGCCGGCAAATGCGGCCTCGTTGCGCTCTTCTTCGGGGTGAAAGCGGGTGTTTTCTAACAGCAATACCTCACCTGCCTGCATCGCCTCTACTGCTGCTTGCGCTTTGGGGCCAATGCAGTCTTCGGCAAAACCCACTGTCGTTTGCAGCGATGATTGAAGCGTAGGGATGAGATGGGCGAGGCTCATTTCCGGCACCACTTTGCCTTTGGGGCGGCCAAAATGGGCGAGCAATATCGGCAGTCCCCCGGCCGCAAGTATAGCTTTAACGGTTGGGACAATCTTTTCAATTCGGGTCGCATCGGTGACAACTGGGCCGTCCATGGGCACATTGATGTCGACGCGTGTCAAAACCCTTTTGCTCTTAAGGTCCATATTATCCAGCGTTTTCCAAGCCATCGGTGTATCCCTGTCCTTGTTTATCTTTACCCAGCGTCTTTTCCTATATTTGGCCTTTGGTCAATGCTGCACCTTGTCCCCTGCGACAAAGCAGCTTAGATAACCCGCTAAAGTTACCAAGGAGTCGCCGGATGGCTAAAATCAAAGATCCAGAAAATACAATTCTGATGGAACTAAAAGACGGAACGGTGGTCATTGAACTGCTTCCCGATATTGCGCCTGAGCACTGCGCACGGATGAAAGAGCTGGCGCGCAGCGGCGCTTATGACAACGTGTGCTTCCATCGCGTGATTGAAGGTTTCATGGCGCAATCCGGCGATGTGGCCAATGGCAATATGGAGCAAGGCTTCGATTTACGCATGGCTGGGACAGGCGGTTCCGATCTGCCAAATCTTAAGGCCGAGTTTTCCGGCGTTCCGCATGACCGCGGCACTTTGGGCGCGGCGCGCAGCCAAAATCCTGACAGCGCCAACAGCCAGTTTTTCATCAACTTTAGTGACAACCACTTTCTCAACCGTCAGTACACGGTCTATGGCCGTGTAATCGACGGGCTTGAGCATGTGGATGCGATTGCACTGGGCGAACCACCGGCAGCCCCGGATCGGATGATCAGCGTTAAGGTGGCGGCCGATGCTTAGGCTGGCCGCTGTTCTGTCGCTTTTGGCGGGCCCTGTTTTGGCCACCGGTATTGAAATTGAAGTTGCCGGTGAGGGCGCAAATGGCACCGTAACGATCGATTTGCTTGAAGATGTAGCGCCGCTCCATGCCGAGCGCATTGCCCAACTGTCCGCCGAGGGCGCCTATGACGGCGTTGTGTTCCATCGGGTTATTGACGGCTTCATGGCCCAAACCGGGGATGTGCAGTTCGGCAAGGCCGGTGGCAATACCTCCATGGCTGGACGCGGGGGATCGGCTTTGCCGGATTTGCCGGCAGAGTTTTCCGATGTGCCCTATGATCGCGGGATCGTTGGCATGGCGCGCTCACAAAATCCAAACAGTGCCAACAGCCAGTTCTTTATTATGTTTGCCGAAGGGTATTTTCTAAACGGAAACTACACCGTGGTCGGACGCGTGACGGCGGGCATGGAAGTGGTTGATGCGATCAAGCTGGGTCAGGGCCCAAATGGATCGGTGCTCGGCGCACAGGACGTTATGATGAGGGTTTCTGTGATCGATTAAGCGATCACCAAGTACTGTATAAGCTTCACAATTGCGTGGGCGGGGCTAGACCAGCGCCGCCCTTTTTCGTTTTACAGACACAAGTTAAGGGAGGCTATGATATGCGCCAAATAGTTGTGATCATTTTTGCCATTCTCGCGGCTTTGCCGCTGATGGCGGATCCTGCGCTATGGAGCCGCGAGTGGCCGCAGACCAATTTTGAAAAAACAACATTGGTTAATTGGAGCGAGATTATCTCGGGCGGTCCGCCCAAAGATGGCATTCCGGCCTTGGTTGATCCCGCGTTTATTGCAGTTGGTGATGCGGCATTGCCGCAAAACGAGCCGGTGATCACGGTCGAGCTGGCGCAGCAGACCCCGCGCGCCTATCCGCTGCGCTATCTGATGTGGCATGAGATTATAAATGACCGGATCGGGGTGCATCCGGTTGCGGTGACCTTTTGTCCCTTGTGCAATTCGGGGCTGACGTTTGATCGGCGGTTGGACGGCCGCGTGCTTGAATTTGGTGTGTCGGGCAAGCTGCGCGGATCGGATATGCTAATGTATGACCGGCAAACCGAAAGCTGGTGGCAGCAAGCCTTGGGCCGCGCCATTGTCGGCGAGCTGACCGGAGCGCCGCTGACGCCAGTGGCCAGCTGGATGGAAAGTTTCGGGCAATTTCGGGCCCGTAATCCTGAGGGGTTGATTATGGCCCAGCCGGATTTTCCCCGCGCCTACGGGCGCAACCCCTATGTGGGCTATGACGGCAGCACGCATCCGTTTTTATACAGTGGCGAGCTGCCGCCGCATGATATGCCGGCTTTGGCGCGGGTGGTGCGGGTCGGGCCGCGGGCCTGGCCGCTTAGCCGGCTGCGCGAACATGGCACGCTGAGCGAGGCAGGCGTGCATCTGACATGGCAAGCCGGTCAAAGCAGCGCTCTGGACACTGCGCAGATTGCAAAAGGCCGCGATGTAGGGTCAATCCGCGTGCGCGATGCGGACGGGCGCGACCTGCCGCATGACGTGATGTTTGCTTTTGCCTTTCACGCCTTTTGGCCTGATGGAGAATGGATGCTTGGCCCCTAGAGCCGCAACGGATGCGTGGGAGACGTTGCGAAATAGGCACGCCTTGCCAGCGAATAGAGTAGTATATAAGGTGATAAATATATCTTATTTTCCATGTTAGAATAAATTCAAGTTTTTTATGAAACTAATTTTATTACGCGTAAGTGAAAACCTGCCATCGATTGCATTCCTCATTGCGCTCAGATTGGGTCAAGACATTATCACTTCCGCCTTAATCGGGATGTTGCTTAGTTGGCTGGTTCTATTTGTTTTTTACCGTAAAGGACTTTCCTTTGATCCCATTGTTTTAGGTATAAACGTGAATTTTGCCAGCCTCGCGCCGTTCATAACCTTGTTCTATTTGGTGGGCCTTGGGGAATTGGCGCAGATAATCGTGAAATATGCAGGCCCAACGGTCTTGCTCTATATCCTGCTGACTGACGCTGTCTTTGTTTGGGGGCTAAAGCGAGATATTGTTAGGGAAAAAACTGGAGGCCCTGCGGCCACTTGGCGGCGGTCTTATGTGCTAGTTGGGCTCTGCGGGCTCGCATGCGTTTGGAGCTTTGTGTTTGCAGGGGCTCAGTTTTTATCGGTAGGCCTTCCCATTATGGGTTTGTTTTTATCACGCGGCTTTATGGGCGGCCGGTCGGACCCTATGGCAGCGGCCAAATAAACCAGCATCTATAGCCGCCCGCCTTGGGCTTATCCTTGCAGGCACACCAGCGCATGGCGTTTTTTGCCGGCGCTCAGCTTGATCGGGGTTTGCAGCGCCTCTGCATCAATCATCTGGCCGGCATCACTGAGCGCGACATCATCCATGCGCGCCCCGTTTTCCGCGATCAGCCGCTTGGCCTCTTTGCCGGATTTCACAAGGCCGGCTTTGACAATCAACTGCACCACCGAAATACCGCCGCCCACGTCTTCTGCGCTCAGCGTTACGGTTGGCAAATCATCGCCCACGCCGCCCTTTTCAAACACTTCGCGCGCGGTGGCTTCGGCTTTGGCCGCCGCCTCTGCGCCATGCAGCAGGGTGGTGACTTCATTGGCCAAAACAATCTTTGCATGGTTGATCTCGGCGTCCTGCAGCGCGCCAAGGCGCTCGCATTCATCGAGCGGCAGCTCGGTGTAAAGCTTAAGGAAGCGGCCCACATCCGCATCCGTGGTATTGCGCCAGAACTGCCAGAACTCATAGGGGCTGCGCATATCTGCATTAAGCCAGACCGCACCATCCTGGGTTTTACCCATCTTTTTGCCATCGGATGTTTCCAGAAGCGGCGATGTCAGCCCGAAGACACTGGCATCTGCAATGCGCCGGCTAAGGTCGATACCATTGACGATATTGCCCCATTGATCCGATCCGCCCATCTGCAGCATACATCCATAGCGCTGGTGCAGTTCCAGAAAATCATAGGCCTGAAGGATCATGTAATTAAACTCAAGAAATGACAGCGACTGCTCGCGGTCAATGCGCGATTTAACCGATTCAAAGCTAAGCATCCGGTTGACCGAAAAATGCCGCCCGATATCGCGCAGAAAATCAAGATAGTTCAATTTATCAAGCCATTCGGCATTGTTGACCATCACCGCATCTGATGGCCCATCCCCATAGGTGATATAGGCCGAAAACGCGGTTTTGATGCCGGCGATATTCTGATCAATTTGGTCTGGCGATAAAAGCGGCCGTTCGTCGGAGCGAAAGCTGGGATCGCCCACTTTCGTCGTGCCGCCGCCCATCAAGGTGATCGGCTTACCGCCGGTTTTTTGCAGCCAGCGCAGCATCATGATTTGCATCAAGCTGCCCACATGCAGCGATGAGGCGGTGGCATCAAATCCGATATAGGCCGGCACGATGCCATCGCATAATGCGTCGTCAAGCCGTGAATAATCCGTGCAATCCGCGACAAACCCGCGTTCCATCATAATTTTTAGAAAATCAGACTTTGGTTGAAAAGTCATGTTGGGCCTCGTTTCGGATAGTTCGCTTCATCCTATAGTCCTCTATCCCTTTGAGGGAAAGACCATGTTTTGCGAAAACCCCAATTGCCGTTCTGCCGTGAGGTAAATGTTGGATTTTGCGGGAACGCTGCTAGGCTTTCCAAGCATAAGTTTTAATGGTTTTTGGGGTGGGTAGCCCCGTGAAGTTTGTTAAGTATTTAGAAGAGGCAATAGCTTGGCCATACAAAACGCAAAAGCCCATGCAGCGGCCATCGTGGCGGCCTCCGTTGCTGGTCTGATGGTGATTTTCACCAGCATTTTAATGCAATCGGTTGACCCGTTGCCGGCGGCGACATTGCGCTATTTTGTGGCCAGTTTAAGCGTGTTGCCATTTTTGATCTGGAATTGGTCTGCGGTTCGCAGAATGTCGCGCTGGGATTTTTTCGCAATATCCGCGCTTGGGGTTTTGTTTTATTTTCTGTTTCCCTATTTGTTCAATCAATCCTTGGAACTTACCACTGCTGCGCGCGGATCGCTGATTATGTCTTTGCTGCCGATTATGGCTTTGAGCATTGGTGTGGCCTTCAAGGTTGAAACGCTCAACCTGTTCAAATTACTGGGCTGCGGTCTGGCCATTTTCGGCGTTGGTTTAAGTGTTTATGATGGTTTGGCGCTGGGCGTTGTAGGGGCCGATGCGGTAACGGGTGATTTGATTATGATCGCAGCAGTGACGGTTGCCGCAAGTTTTACCGTTTTCTCGAAGCGCTATTTTCAAAGATACGGACCTTGGGCGGTATCGTATCTTGCCATTTGCGCCGGTTTTTTAGTGCCGTTGCCGATCACTGCAACGGTGATAGATTTCGGCGCTCTGCCGGCGCTGACGAGCTTAGAATGGACCCTAATATTTTTGCTGGGCACTTTAGGGGTACCCATTCAGTTCGGTTTATTTTCGTGGAGCCTTAATCAACTGGGGCCATCGCGCGGATCCATGTATATCGTGCTGATGCCGATCACCGCCACCATTTTGGCGGTTATCGCGCTGAATGAAACACTAACGCCCTTGTTTGTTGCTGGACTAGTTTTGATTGTCGGTGCAATAATTTTGGTTAATCGAGAGCCGAAAACCGCGCTTTGATCATGTCTATAAAATCATAACGCAAGTGCTGTGAGCGGTTCAAATTGCTATAAGATGAACCAAACTCAGAGTTAAGCGCTCGGCGCTTAGGTGTCTATGGTGGTGTCCAAAGCCTGATCTATTTGCTGGTCTTTGAGCTGCTGAGCATAGGTTTGAAGATCGAATTGATTGTTGTCTTGCGCAATATTAGCAGAAGCTTCTGCATTCATTTTGCGGGCTGCGGCGCTAATTTCCACCTTAACGGATGCGGCAGAAGTTTTCTGTGCCACGGGGGCATCGCGCGGCCCTTCGCTGCGCTTGTTCTCAACTGCGATTTGCGCTTTGTCATCCGGACTACTGTTATAAGCCTGCTTTAAATATGATCCGAGACTGCTTGCTGTCACTTCTACCATAATAAACCTCAAAAAGACGGGTTAACTTTTGTAACCCCTTGATTGTTTGCTGCTCTTTAAACGTTGTTTTGCCTGTTTTTGAATTAATAGAAAACATATTTTGAAAATTTTTAGAACAGGTGTTGCAGAATTGCTAAATCAGATATCTGGGTAGAACCGCCCCAGAGTGGACCATTTGGAGTTTTGGCTTTTAGGCGCTCAATACTTGGTAGAGCAGTGAAATTGCTCTATATTCATGTTAAAGAAAGAGAAAACGGAAAAAAACATGACACAGCAGCCTAACCTAAAACTTGTGTATTTTAAAATGCGGGCTCTGGCAGAAGCGCCGCAGCTTTTGATGCAGTATGCCGGACTGTCCTATGATTATGCGATGTCGTGGGAGCATTACGATGCGCCTTGGCCAGAGGTCAAACCAACGGTGATGTTTAAACAATTGCCGATCTTGGTGGTGGATGATCAGCACGTCATTGCGCAAAGCAGCGCGATCTTGCGGTATTTAAACGGGCTTGCAGGGATGACCCCTGAAAATCTCATCGAGGCGGCGCGCAGCGATGCCATCCTTGAAGCTGCGCAGGAAATGTTCGCCCCTTTAAACCCGACAATGAATTTTGCCACAGGCGATGACTTTGAGCAGAAAAAACAGGCAATGCTGCCAATGCTTAAATCGAAATGCGATGATTTTGAACGTTTGCTTGCCGGTCAGGATGACGGCCCGTTTTTTACCGGCGCAAAACCCATTCACTGCGATTTTGCTGTTTATCACCACATTTCCATGGCGCAGCGGATGCATCCGGGCATATTGCAAGATTTTCCGCGTTTGCAAGCGCTGCTAGAGGCGACAACCAGCCTCTCGGCGATCCAAAGCTATCTTGCAGCGCGGCCTGAGCTGACCGGGGTGGGCACAAAACCGCAGCTGGTGATTAACGGGATGCCCGTTCCCACCGGCTTAACGCCGCCCTAGGCATGGTCCCTAAAATAATTGCCGGCACGCTCTAACGCCGGGCCGGCGCAGTTTTATGCTCTTATGCGCCGGTAAAGACAGACCCCGCATGAGCCGAGTCCATGCTCATCGGAAATTCACTGGCCGCTTGAGCGCGAATATCTGCGATTTTTTGCTGTGCGGATTGGCCTGTGGCCTCATCAGGATATTGAGTGACCACACACATGGCGAGATCGCCGGTGCGGATCATTTGAACGCTGGTGGCGCCGACGGACATAATCATGGGCACAAATTTACTGGTGGCTTGCGCCTCCATCTCATCGTTCCATTCGGTGGCTGTCCAATGCGAAATTGTTACATATGCCATTTTAACCTCCTACAAAAATCAAAAAACAGTGGTTGAACTTGTTTAGCTAAGCACGGGTTTGAAAAATTACCTAAATTGACCTTACGTCAAGATCCTTCTGGTGCTGCTTGTGAATGGGGAATTGGTATCTACTTACCGTCTTTCGTCAATCTGCGGCGTAGAATTCCGTAAATCATCATAAGCGTGCCGGTGGCGAAACAGATATAATCATAGACACAAATTTACTTGTGGCTTGCGCTTCCGTCTCGTCGTTCCATTCGGTGGCTGCCAATGGAAAATTGTTACATATGCCATTTTAAATCTCCCTTTTTCTTATATTGCTCTGGGAAATCCCTTTTCAGTCGCTCGGTCTCACGATCAATATTCGCATTCTGACCACACTCTACGGCCATTGCAGGCAAAAGTGGAAGCAGTACTAGAAGAGTTCATAGACCACCGCCTTACTCGACATTTAGGGCGTCAAAATATCGTTGATGTGTGGAAGAGAATGCTGTTTAATGTCCTTAAGGTTGTGGAATCGTAATAAATATTAAAATTCTTGAGGATTTTGTGGATCATAATAACTTTATAAGTTCCGCGTATTTAGCTAGGCGTGCAGACCGAGACGAAAAAAATGAGGCGACACTGGTTTGGATGGTGTCATGGGGCGTTCTTTCTGCTGCTAGTTTTCCTGTGCGTTGGGCACTAAACCTCTATTTCATTACCATTCCTCGTTGAAGTCTCATCAGTACCACTTAGAATAAGCTCGCTTGCCGATGCCATCGCATAAAATTCAACAAATAATTTAGCTTTCTCCAATACCTTGGAACTGTTGCCACTTTCATCATGAAAACCGACCTTAACAGGACTGCGCCAATAGGGTGGAATATCGTTATCATGCAGAAGATAAAAATAGCGAACCCTATCTTGCTGCGTGCCAGCCGTTTGATCGGCACTTTCAGCGCTGCTTATAAATGGCAGGCACAATACGCCAAATGCAAAGAAGCCAAAGGCAAAGCCAGAAGCGCTTGCTCGGTTTGCTGATCTTTAACCTCTGTATTTGTGAGGGGTTCAGGAAGTGCTGACAGCCGCAACCCTCTGGGTGATCCAGCCGCCGCCCAAAATCCGGCTGCCATCAGGGTGATAAAACACACAGGCCTGACCGGGGGCGACGCCTTCTTCGGGATTGAGCAATTCCACTTCGGCGCGCCCGCCGTCCAGTGGCCGCAATATCGCGTCGCGCGGCGGGCGGGTCGAGCGCACTTTGACCGCAACCTGCCATTCAGGCTGGCTGCCAAGTGGCGCATCGCCAAGCCAGTTGATCCCGCTGACCGGCACATGGCGTGTGGACAGCAGCTCTTTGGGGCCCACAAGCACCTGTTTTTTGTCCACGTTAAGCCCGGTGACATAAAGCGGCTCGCTTAAACCGCCAATGCCCAGCCCGCGGCGCTGGCCGATGGTATAATGAATAATGCCATTATGACGTCCTAGCACTCTGCCATCCGCATGGACGATATCACCGGCATCTGCCGCACCGGGGCGCAGTTTTTCAATCACGCTGGCATAATCACCATTGGGCACAAAGCAAATGTCCTGACTGTCCGGTTTGTCCGCCACGGCCAGCCCGTATTTCTGCGCCAGAGCGCGGGTGTCATGCTTTGAGGCTAAATGCCCCAAGGGAAAGCGCAAGAAATCGAGCTGTTCTTGGGTGGTGGTAAACAGAAAATAACTTTGATCGCGGTCTGCGTCGCTGGCGCGGTGCAATTCGGCGCCATGCGCGCCAATTTTACGCTGAATATAATGGCCTGTGGCCATGCAGTCCGCATCTAGATCGCGCGCCGTATGCAGCAGGTCTTTGAACTTCACCCGTTCATTACAGCGAATGCACGGCACAGGGGTGGCGCCGGCCAGATAGCTGTCGGCAAATTCGTCGATCACCGCCTCTTGGAAAATGTTTTCATAATCCAAAACATAATGCGGAAACCCCATATCGTTGGCCACGCGGCGCGCATCATGGATATCAAGCCCGGCGCAGCATGCGCCTTTCTTGGCCAGGGCCGCACCATGGTCATAAAGCTGTAAGGTCACGCCGACCACATCATAGCCTTGCTCGGCCAGCTGCGCAGCCACGACCGAACTGTCCACACCGCCCGACATTGCGACCACGACACGGGTTTCGCTAGGCGGCTTGTCAAAGCCCAAAGAATTCAAATTTTTGGATCGGTCGAGAGGCATAGCGCTGCTTTCAAAAGAACTGTCCTAAAATATAGTAAAATCTTAGGCAATCACAAGCCCAGGCTTCATCTTGAATTAACCGGTTGGCCGACAGTTTAAACTGGGTGTGAGATTAGGTGAACAAAGATATGTCGATCAAGGAAAAAAATGGCCCATGTGTGGTCAAACTGCCGGATAATACAATTCTAAGCCGCGCAGACCTGCCCCCGAAAGACACAGCGCGCTGGGTGGTGTCGCGTAAATTAATCGTGGTGCGCGCTGTGGTCTACGGTTTGATCAGCCTTGATGATGCTTTGGATACCTATGCCATCAGTGAAGAGGAATTTTTCACCTGGGTGGATTTGGCTGCACAGCACGGAGAAAAGGGCCTGAGAACCACATATTCAAAATTATATAGACAACCTTGGCGAGAAATGACCATATGTAATAAATGGTTAAGCGGGATTAACCTTTTCGCCGCACTCTGACCAGATTGTTGAACAAATTGGAGTTTAAGATGCGCGTTTTATTGGTGGAAGATGATCCCACAACAGCAAAAAGCATCGAAATGATGCTCACCCATGCCAATTTAAATGTCTATTCAACTGATCTGGGCGAAGAGGGCATCGATCTGGCAAAGCTCTATGATTATGATATTATTTTACTGGACTTGAATTTGCCGGATATGACCTGCCATGATGTATTGCAGCAGCTGCGGCTGGCACGCATAGATACCCCGATTTTAATTCTAGCCGGATCGGATGATACGGAAAACAAAATCCGTGGATTTGGCTTTGGCGCAGATGATTATTTGACCAAACCTTTTCAAAGAGAGGAACTGGTGGCGCGTATTCACGCCATTGTGCGCCGCTCGAAAGGTCATGCGCAATCCATTATCTGAACTGGAAAAGTCGCGGTCAACTTGGATGTCAAAATCGTTGAGGTCGAGGGAAAGACCGTTCATCTGACGGGCAAAGAGTATCAAATGCTTGAATTGCTGTCGTTGCGCAAAGGCACCACCTTGACCAAAGAGATGTTTCTTAACCACCTTTACGGCGGGATGGATGAGCCCGAATTGAAAATCATTGATGTGTTCATCTGCAAGCTGCGCAAAAAGATTGCTCAGGCAACGGACAATGAAAACTATATTCAAACCGTTTGGGAGCGGGGCTATGTGCTTAAAGACCCCGAACCACAACAGCAGCCTGCAGCACGGCTAGCGGTTAATCAGGTTTCGTCGTCTTAGGGTCTAGACCAATGCGGCCGGTCGATTTATCACCATAGTATGGATGATTTGAAAGGCCGCAATTCGTGAGTGATGAAAGTGATGTCTCTAGGTTAACGCCAGATCAGGCGCGGTCTGAACTGGCCCGATTGGCCAGCCTGCTGCAACAGGCCAATATCGACTATCATCAAAATGATAATCCATCTCTGCCGGACGCCGAATATGACCGTTTAAAGCGGCGCAATGCGGCCATTGAAGCGCAGTTTGCCGGGTTGAAGCGCGGTGATAGTCCTAGCGATCAAATCGGCGCGGCTGCGGCAGAGGGCTTTGGCAAAGTCACCCATGTCTTGCCGATGCTGTCATTGGGGAATGCCTTTGAGACCGAGGATGTAGAGGACTTTGAAGACCGAATCCTGCGCTATCTTGGCATCGACGATAAAACCAAGCTGGCCTATACAGCCGAGCCAAAAATTGATGGCCTGTCGCTGAGCCTTCGGTATGAAGGCGGCCGGCTGGTTCAGGCGGCCACCCGCGGCGATGGCCAAGTGGGCGAAAATGTCACCGAAAATGCCCGCACCATCACCGATATTCCCCAGACTATTGACGGCGCGCCGGATGTGTTAGAGGTGCGAGGCGAAGTTTACATGCGCCACAGTGATTTTCAGGCCTTGAATGCGCGGCAAGCTGAAAAGGGGGCAAAGCTGTTTGCCAATCCGCGAAATGCTGCCGCCGGATCGCTGCGCCAGCTTGACGCCGCAATCACCAAAGCACGCCCGCTGCGGTTTTTTGCCTATGCTTGGGGGGAGCTATCGGCGCCGCTTGCCCGCCATCAAAGCGCGGCCATCGCGCGGCTCGAAAGTTTCGGGTTTTCCACCAATCCGCTGACCAAGCTGTGCCCGTCTGTAGCGGACCTTGTGGCGCAGTATAAAACGATCATGACCGCGCGCGGGACGCTGGATTATGATATTGATGGGGTGGTTTATAAAGTCGATGATTTGGCGCTGCAGGCGCGTTTGGGGTTTCGCTCCACCACACCGCGCTGGGCCATCGCGCATAAATTTCCGGCAGAAATGGCATGGACCCGGCTTGAAGCGATTGATATTCAGGTCGGCCGAACCGGGGCGCTGAGCCCGGTGGCGCGTTTGACGCCGATCACCGTGGGCGGGGTGGTGGTGTCCAATGCAACCCTGCACAACGAAGACTACATCGCTGGTCGCGATGCAGGTGGCGGGCAGATCCGCGATGGTAAGGATATCCGCATCGGTGATCGGGTGCAGGTCTACCGCGCGGGCGATGTGATCCCTAAAATTGCCGATGTTGATCTATCCCAGCGGCCGGACGGCAGTGCTGTTTTTACGTTTCCCCAGCACTGCCCAGAGTGCAACTCGCCCGCCAAGCGCGATCCCGGCGATGCAGTGCGCCGGTGTCTGGGTGGGCTTATCTGCCCGGCGCAGGGGGTTGAACGGCTCAAGCATTTTGTCGCCCGCAAAGCCTTTGACATCGAAGGGCTGGGCGCAAAACAGATCGAGATGTTCTTTTCTGATGATCTTTTGCCGGTGCGTGAACCGGCAGATATTTTCACCCTTGAAGCGCGCGATGCGGTGTCATTGGCGCCGCTGAAAAACCGCGATGGCTGGGGCGGTAAAAGCGCGTCCAACCTCTTTGCTGCCATAAATGAACGGCGCAACATCGGGCTTGGGCGGTTGCTGTTTGCGTTGGGAATTCGCCACCTTGGCGAAGCAGGCGGCAATTTGCTCGCTGCCCATTATGGCGATTGGGCGGGTTTGGTTTCCGCGCTGGATCAGGCGGCGGCGGGCGAAGGGCCGGAATGGGATAATTTGCGTGCTATTGACGGGGTGGGTGAGGTTATGGCCCGATCTCTGATTAACGCTTTTGCGCCGGGGCCAGAGCGCCAAGCTATCGACCGTCTGGCTGCGCATTTGGCGGTTCAGGATGCCCCAAAGCCGCAAACCGAAGGCAGCCCCGTGGTCGGCAAAACACTGGTCTTTACCGGTACGTTGGAGCAGATGAGCCGCGCTGAAGCCAAAGCCCGCGCCGAAACCCTTGGCGCCAAAGTGGCCGGATCGGTGTCGGCAAAAACCGATTTGCTGATCGCCGGGCCCGGGGCTGGATCAAAGGCGAAAAAAGCCGCTGATCTGGGCGTGGAAACGATTGACGAAGCCGCTTGGCTGGCGCTGATTGAGGGATTATGAGCAGCCGCCCCGAACTCCTTTTTCCACTCTTTGCCGAGCTGACCTCGCTGGCAGGGGTGGGCCCGAAAGTGGCGCAGAATATGGCGGGGCTGTCCATTGCGCGTCCGCGCGATGTGATTTTTACGCTGCCCTACGCCGGTATCGACCGGCGGTTGGTCTCCTCGCTCAAAGGGGCCGAATTACCGCAAACCCTCACGGTTGAGGTGCTGGTGGGCGCGCATCAGCCGCCGCGAACGCGCAGCGGGGCCTACCGCATAATGGTAGAGGATGCCGAAAGCGCTTTTCAGCTGGTCTTTTTTCATGCCCGAGCAGA
>CBFHXE010000038.1:0-24890 GCA_965659715.1 uncultured Paracoccaceae bacterium
TGCTGTGCCAGCAGCGCCAGATCGGCAAAAACCGCGTCAATACCTTCGCGTGCCTGTGAAAGCCGCAATTCGCGCATCCCCGGCGTGTCGATTAGCCAGCCGCCCACCAAGGTGCGCCGCAGGCTGCGCGCAGTGGTGGTATGGCGGCCTTTGGCGTCTGCCTCACGAATGCTCTGGGTCAATTGAGCGGTCCCTGTCAGCGCGTTTTGCAACGTGGTTTTGCCCACCCCGGACGAGCCGACAAGCGCCATGGTCTGCCCTGCCGTGCACCATGGGTGAAGCCGCGCGACATCGTCGGCATCGCAGGCATTCAGCGTCACGGCGCTGACCAAGGGGGATAAGTGTTCCGCGCGGCGGCGAAACCCATCGGCATCCGGCGTCAGATCGGCTTTGGTCAGCACCACCAAAGGCACCGCGCCGCCAGCGCTGCACATGGCCAAATAGCGCTCAAGCCGCGCGGGGTTGAAATCATCGTTGCAGCTGGTGACGATAGCCAAAGTGTCCACATTGGCTGCGATCAGCTGATGGCCGCCGGTTTCACCGGCCGCCCCCCGGCCGATCGCGGTTTTGCGCTTCAGCACTTGGCAAACCTGCCGCCCGTCGTGATAAACCCAATCGCCGACCGCATAGGCGCCAGTCAGCTGGCCGGGTACAAGGGTTAGCGGGCCGTCGGGGCCCAATGCATCAAGCCGGTCGCGGTGTACATCGGTTACTCTGGCAGGCATATCGGTAGGCTGCGCGGTTTTTTGATGTGCAAAATGATCTGACCATCCAAGGTCAGCGAGTGATAAATTGGTCAATATATAATTCCCGAATAAAAGTCCGTTTCGCGCCTAAAGCGCAACGAAAGCTCGGGTGGCGGTCTAATTAGACGGCGACCCGGAGGTGCGATAAAATTGCCATCATCGTCCTCCTTTTTTAAGAGTTTATCGGGTGAGAGGCTGGACAACGACCCAAGCGGGGCTCGTTACGGCTGCTTCCTTCCGGATCTGACCGGGTTGGCGAGGTGCCTGCCCGCGCCAACCTCTCAATCTTAGAATAGAGGCAACAGGCACAATTTACAAGGGTGGGTTGAGGTTGGCTTGGTAAAGATTTTGGTACGTGACAAACGCCCATAAACAAGGTAGGCCCGCGGGCTATGAAACTTGCAGAAACAGTCACCTTTGGCGGATCGGGGCTTGATCGGGCGGCGCAGCTGCGCGGCACGGATGCCGGTACGCCGCAGCCCGGTGATGCCGCAATTGTGCTTTGGCGCGGCAAGGTTTTAATGCAGCGCGGCGCTCAAACCGGACTTTTGCGCATTAATGTGCCGCATGCGGAATGCGCCGATGCGCGGTGGATTTTCCTGGGCCATGACGCGGGGCAGAAAATCTTTGCCTTTGACATTTCACCTTGGCAGCCGGAAAGTGGCCCACTGCCGGATAAGGATGTCTTTTTTGACCCATCAGAACAGCTTCATCCGGGATTTGGGCCGCAGGCGGCGTTTTGTGAATTGCGCGGGCAAATGACGGTTCTGAGCGCGCGGGAAGCTGAGCTGGCCGCTACGGCGAAAGCGCTTTTTCATTGGCATAACGGGCATCGGTTCTGTGCCCGCTGCGGCAGCGCATCAGATATGGTGATGTCCGGCTGGCAGCGCAGCTGCAGCAATTGCGGGGCACAGCATTTTCCGCGCACCGATCCGGTGGTCATTATGTTGATCACGCAGGGCGATAATGTGCTGTTGGGCCGCTCGCACAATTGGCCCGAGGCGATGTATTCGCTGCTGGCTGGTTTTGTTGAGCCGGGCGAGACATTTGAAGCCGCCGTGCGCCGCGAAGTGATGGAAGAAAGCGGTATAAAGGTTGGTGCGGTGCACTATCTGGCTTCGCAGCCCTGGGCGTTTCCCAATTCGCTCATGGTGGGCTGTCATGGCGAGGCTTTGGGTACGGACATAAAGATTGATCCGGCTGAACTTGATGATGCGCTTTGGATTACAAAAAGCGACCTGATGGATACATTTGCAGGATTAAATAAGAAAATAAAGCCAGCGCGGGCTGGATCAATCGCACATTTCCTTTTACATAACTGGTTAGCCGATCGGCTCGATTGAGCATATTTTAGCAAGTTTTTTTCAGGAGCGGCAATGAAATTTGTAGCGAAAGAGGATGTAGCTCTGCCACAGCAGGTGCTTTTCGACCTTATGGCGGATTTTCAAATGTTCGAGCGGGTTGCGATAAGGCGCGGTGTTGAGATTACGCGAAGCGGATCAATGGCCTCATCAGATGGATTAAAATGGGACTGTACATTTGAGTTTCGCGGGCGTGACCGCATGGCCTGTGTTCACTTGGATGAATTCAGCGCCCCTGAAAAAATGGCGTTTTTTATAACCAACCCTGCCTTGGACAACCGCGTGGAAATTACCGTTTCGGCGCTCTCTAAAAAGCAGTCACGGTTTCAGGTCAGCACAGTACTTGAACCCAAGACCCTCACCTCGCGGCTCTTGATCCAGTCGATGAAACTGGCGCGATCAAAGTATAATAAGCGATTTCAAAAACGGGTCGCTGAGGTGGCAAACGAATTGGTTGCACTGGGCGCAGCATAAGGGCTTTGGCGCAGGCCGCCGCTTAGCGTGATTTATCCGCCGGATACACCCCAAGAATTTTGACCATGCTTGAAAAATAGCTCAATTCATCCATCGCCAGTTTTACATTTGCATCCTCAGGGTGGCCTTGGATATCGGCATAAAACTGGGTGGCGGTGAACGAACCGTTTACCATATAGCTTTCCAGCTTTGTCATATTCACTCCATTGGTGGCAAACCCGCCCATGGCTTTGTAAAGTGCGGCTGGAATATTGCGTACCTGAAACACAAAAGTGGTCATCATGATGTCGCCGCGCAGGCGCAAATCAGCTTCGCGTGCCATGACCAAAAACCGCGTGGTGTTATGTTGATGATCTTCGATATCGCGGGCAAGAATGTTTAGGTCGTAAATATCGGCGGCAAGAGCGCTTGCCAGCACTGCGCTGCTGCGGTCCTGCGAACTGACAAGCTCGGCTGCAGCGCCAGCGCTGTCCACCGCAGAGACGGCGTGAATGTTATGCTTGTCAAGAAATTTGCGCGCTTGGGGCAGCAAAACCAAATGCGCCCGCGCGGTTTTGATTTCGTCAAGTTTAACACCGGGCAGAGCCATAAGGCTAATGCGCACCCGCGTGAAGCTTTCGTCGATAATATGCAGACCTGATTCTGGCAAAAGCCGGTGAATATCGGCCACCCGGCCATAGGTGGAATTTTCCACTGGCAACATGGCCAAATCGGCAGCGCCGCTGCGCACCGCCTCGATCACATCCTCAAAGTTGTCGCAAGGCAATGGCGTCATGTCCGGGCGTGCCGCTTGACAGGCGTCATGCGAATAGGCCCCGAGCGCCCCCTGAAAAGCAATATGATTGGTCATTCGTCACCTATTTTTTCATATTCGGTCGTTTGGTCGCGGCTTCTACACCTTGCATAACCCGAGTGGAAGCGGATAGATAGCGACTAATTAATACAGAATGGAGTTCGGGCGATGTTCGATACAATGACGTTCACAAAAATTATCGGCGGCTTTTGCGGCGCGCTGCTGGTATTTTTGCTCGGCAGCTGGGTGGCGGAAAACCTTTATCATGGCGGTGGTGGTCATGGTGAAAAGCATGCCGAAGGCTATGCGATCGAAGTCGATGATGCGGGCGCAGGCGGCGATATGGCTGCGGCGGCCGAGGACGGCCCAGATTTCGCCGAGATTTACGCTATGGCAGATGCGTCTAAAGGCGAAAAAGTGTTTGGCAAATGTAAAGCCTGTCACAAGCTCGCCGATGGCGCCAATGGAACCGGACCGCATCTGTTCAATGTGGTTGACCGTGAGGTCAGTGCAATCGACGGGTATCGCTATTCCGGCGCTTTGGTGAAGGTAGCCCAAGTTTGGTCACCTGAAAATCTGGATGGATTTTTGAAAAAACCAAAAGCCTATGCACCGGGCACAAAAATGGGGTTTGCCGGGCTAAAAAAACCGCAGGACCGTGCCAACCTAATCGCCTATCTCGCGACGATCAAGTAACCCCTGCCCAACAGGTGAAACTGTAGAAACCGCAAAGGTGACTTTGCGGTTTTTTGCAATTTTCAGCACTGAATTTATACTAATGCGTCCTTGATTATGGTCATGTTGACATTTTATCCTATGTTCAAAATTAAACCGTTATTGAGGGAGTGATTGTCGTGAAAAACACCCAAGCCGCCACTAAAGCCAAACGAATGAATACTAATAAAGGAATATTGGTCTTTTCATTACTGTTTGGATTTTCTGCGCTTCTGGCCGCCAGCATCAGCTGGGCCGAGGAAAAGATAATAAAATCGCATGGGTATTCCTTTTTTGGAGATCTAAAATACGCAGCAGATTTCACCCATCTCGACTACGTCAATCCCGATGCGCCCAAAGGTGGTGAGATTTCGATCTGGGGTTTTGGAACCTTTGATTCGATGAACCCCTATTCGCGCAAAGGCCGCTCTGCCGCGCTGGCCTCGGCGCCGTTTGAAAGCCTTTTGGCTGGAACCGGGGATGAGGTTGGTGCGTCCTACGGGTTGCTTGCTGAAACACTGGAATATCCAGAAAATCTAGCATGGGTCATTTTCAATATGCGCCCTGAGGCAAAATTTTCTGACGGCTCCCCCGTGACGGCCGAAGATGTGGTGCATACCTATGAGCTCTTTCTCAACGAAGGCCTGCCCAGTTACCGTGCTATTCTTGGTCAAATGGTGACCGGCGCCGAAATCCTAGGGCCGCACACTGTGAAATATATGTTTGCTGATGATGCACCAGAGCGGGACCGCATTCCGCTTGTGGCCGGTTTGCCGGTGATGTCGAAAGCATGGTTTGAAGCAACTGGTGCAGGCCTTGAAGAAAGCCGGATGGAGCCGGCTATCGGCTCGGGCCAGTATGTGATGGACGAATATGAAATTAACCGCTGGATCAGTTATGTCAGAAATCCCGATTACTGGGGCAATGATTTGGCACTTAATCGCGGCCGTGGAAATTTCGACACCATTCGTGTGGAGTATTTTGCCGACAGCAACGCCGCATTTGAGGGCTTTAAATCCGGCGCCTATACGTTCCGCAGCGAAAACTCTTCAAAAACATGGGCAACGGGCTATGATTTTCCGGCTCTGAATGACGGCCATGTGATCAAGAAAACACTGCCCGATGGCGGTATTGGCACAGGCCAGAGCTTTGTGATGAACCTGCGCCGGGACAAGTTTTACGACCCGCGGGTGCGCGAAGCATTGGGCCATCTGTTTAACTTTGAATGGTCCAACGAATCGCTGTTTTACGGACAGTACGCACGCATTCATTCGTTCTGGGAAAACTCGGACTTCGCCGCGACCGGAACGCCAAGCGAAGGTGAACTGGCATTGCTTGAACCGATTGCCGATAAATTGCCAGCCGGCATTTTAACCGATGCGGCGGTCATGGGCGTAGAGTCGGGGCCGCGGGCCATGGACCGTAAAAACCTGCGGGCCGCTTCGGCGCTGCTGGAAGAGGCAGGCTGGACCGTCGGCGATGACGGTCTGCGCCGCAACGCAGCCGGCGAGACATTGCAGATCGAAGTGCTCGAGCGTAGCCCGGCGTTTGACCGTGTGGTTTTGCCGTTCATTGAAAATCTGCGGGCGGCTGGCGTCGATGCGGCCTATAACCGCGTTGATCCGGCGCAATATACCGACCGTCGGCGCAATTACGATTTCGATATGCTGACCACCCAGATGCCCATGGGGCTTGAGCCGGGTTCGGGGCTAAAACAGTACTTTGGCTCGGCCACGGCGGACGAGTCTGTATTTAACGCAATGGGTATCAAATCCGAAGGCATTGATATTTTGATCGACCATGTAGTCAATGCCACCGATAAAGAGACCCTGCGCGTATCCGTCAAAGCGCTTGATCGGGCGCTGCGGGCCTATCGCTTCTGGATCCCGCAGTGGTACAATGCCACCCACCGGGTGTCCTATTGGGATATCTTTGAGCACCCTGAAGACATTGCGCCTTACTCACTCGGCCAGTTGGATTACTGGTGGTATAATGCCGAAAAAGCCGAAGCGCTTAAGGCCGCAGGTGCGCTGAGGTAAATCCCATATGGGCGCTTATATCGCGCGGCGACTGTTATTGGTGATCCCCACGCTGCTGGGGATCCTCATCATCAACTTCGCCATGGTACAATTTGTCCCGGGCGGACCGATTGAGCAAATTCTGGCCAACCTAGAGGGTCAGGGCGATGTGTTTGAAACCATCGCCGGAGGCTCGGATGATGCTGTTGATAAGTCCGAAAGCGAAGACTATATCGGCGCGCGCGGCCTGCCGCCAGAATTCATTGCCGAGCTGGAAAAAGAGTTCGGCTTTGACAAACCGCCGCTGCAGCGTTTCCTGCAAATGATGTGGAACTATATCCGCTTTGATTTCGGCGAAAGCTATTTTCGCTCGATCAGCGTGGTGGATTTGGTGCTCGAAAAAATGCCGGTCTCTATATCGCTGGGGCTGTGGTCGACCCTGATTGCCTATCTGGTGTCGATCCCGCTGGGCATTCGCAAAGCGGTGCGTGACGGCAGCCGCTTTGATACCTTTACCAGCGGCCTGATCATTGTGGCCTATGCGATCCCGGGATTTTTATTTGCGATCTTGTTGTTGGTGATGTTTGCCGGCGGCTCGTACTATCAGATTTTTCCTCTACGCGGTCTGACCTCGGAAAACTTTGACCAGCTGTCGCTGCTGGGCAAAATTGGCGATTATTTCTGGCATATTGCCCTGCCGGTCATCGCCTCGACCATATCCGCCTTTGCCACGCTGACCCTGCTGACCAAAAACAGCTTTCTCGATGAAATCCAAAAGCACTATGTAATGACCGCAAGGGCCAAAGGTCTAAGTGACCGCCGCGTGCTTTATGGTCATATTTTTCGCAATGCCATGCTGATTGTGATCGCCGGATTTCCGGGTGTGTTCATCGGTGTGTTCTTTGGCAGTTCGCTGATAATCGAAACCATCTTTTCGCTTGATGGTCTGGGCCGCATGGGGTTTGAAGCCGCCGTTGCGCGCGATTATCCGGTGATCTTTGGCACCCTTTTTGTCTTTGGACTCATGGGGCTGGTGGTCGGTATTCTTTCTGATTTGATGTATGTCTTTGTCGATCCGCGCATAGATTTTGAAAGCCGAGAGGGATGATGCGCCTGTCCCCGCTCAATCAACGCCGGTGGCGGAACTTTTGCTCCAATCGCAGGGCCTATTGGTCGCTGATGATATTTTCGCTGCTGTTTGTGCTGTCGCTCTTTGCCGAGTTTATTGCCAATGACAAACCGATCTTGGTGAATTATCGCGGTGCGTATTTCACACCTGTGGTGAATTTTTATCCCGAAACCGCCTTTGGCGGCGATTTTAAAACCGAAACGGTCTATAGCGATCCGGTGGTCAAATGCCTAATCCGCAGCGGTGGGCTTGAGGGGTGTTTTGACACCCCCGAAGAGCTGATTGCGCAAATTGACAGCGGCAGCTTTGATCCCCAAACCGCCGGTTTCTATCCCGGTTGGGCGCTGTGGCCGCCAATACCCTATGCCTATGATACATCGGTTGAACGCTCAGGCCCCGCGCCCTTGCCGCCCAATGGTCAAAACCTGCTGGGCACGGATGATACCAAGCGCGATGTGCTGGCGCGGATCATCTATGGCTTTCGGCTGTCGATCCTGTTCACCATTATTGTCACCACTGCCTCAAGCATTATCGGCATCATCGCGGGCGCCATTCAGGGGTTTTTCGGTGGTCTGACCGATTTGCTGTTTCAGCGGTTTATTGAAATTTGGGGCGGTGTGCCCTCGCTTTACGTGATCATCATCATGTTTGCCATTCTGGGGCGCAGTTTCTGGCTGTTGGTGATTTTAACGGTGCTCTTTGGCTGGGTCGGATTGGTGGGCGTGGTGCGGGCGGAATTTTTGCGTGCCCGCAACCTTGAATATGTCCGCGCCGCCCGCGCTTTGGGCGTTGGCAACTGGACCATTATGTTTCGCCATATGCTGCCCAATGCGATGGTGGCCACTTTGACCATGCTGCCATTTATCGTCACCGGCACCATCGGCGCTTTGGCCAGCCTTGATTTTCTGGGCTTCGGGCTGCCGTCTACCGCGCCGTCACTGGGCGAGCTGACGCTGCAAGCCAAACAGAACCTGCAGGCGCCATGGCTTGGCTTTAGCGCGTTTTTCACCTTTGCGATCATGCTTGCGCTGCTGGTGTTTATCTTTGAAGGCGTGCGCGATGCCTTTGATCCGCGAAAGATATTTCGATGAGTGACCTGCTAAGCGTCAAGAACCTAAACATTCGCTTCCGCCAAGACGGCACGCAGGTGCACGCAGTGCGCGGCATTGGCTTTACGGTAAAAGCTGGCGAAGTGGTGGCGCTGGTCGGCGAAAGCGGGTCGGGCAAATCGGTCACGGCGCTGAGCACCGTGGCGCTGCTGGGCGCAAGTGCCCAGATCAGCGGATCGATCACCTATCAGGGCCGGCAGATCGTCGGCGTGCCCGAGGCCGAGCTGCAGCAGGTGCGCGGCAATGACATCAGCTTTATTTTCCAAGAGCCGATGACCTCGCTCAACCCGCTGCATACGATCGAAAAGCAGCTGATCGAGGCGATTGAACTGCATCAGGCACTGCCGGGCGATAAGGTGCGCCATCAGGTCGTATCGCTTTTAACCCGCGTGGGCCTGCCCGATCCTGAAACCCGTCTGGGGGCCTATCCGCATCAGCTTTCTGGCGGGCAGAGGCAGCGGGTGATGATAGCCATGGCCTTGGCCAACAAACCCAAGCTGTTGATCGCAGATGAGCCGACCACCGCGCTGGATGTGACCATTCAGGCGCAGATTTTAGAGCTGCTGGCGGACTTGAAACGCCGCGAAGATATGGCGATGCTGTTCATCACCCATGATCTGGGAATTGTGCGGCAGATCGCGGATCGGGTCTGTGTGATGCAAGACGGGATCATTGTCGAAACCGGCCCCACGGCGGATATCTTTGCCGCGCCCGCGCATCCCTATACCCAAAAGCTGCTGGCGGCGCAGTCGGCCGGCACGCCCGATCCGGTGGCCAGCGATGCACCGGTGATTGCTCAGGCCCAAAACGCAAGGGTCTGGTTTCCGATCCAGCGCGGGCTTTTAAAGCGAACGGTGGGGCATATCAAAGCGGTGAACGACGTCTCGCTTAAGGTGCGCGCCGGGGAAACCATCGGCATCGTTGGTGAAAGCGGGTCGGGAAAATCATCCCTGGCGCTGGCGCTGATGCGGCTGATTGCATCGCAGGGCGATATCCGTTTTGACGGGCGCGACATTCGCGGGCTGAAAACCAAAGCCCTGCGGGCCCTGCGCCAAGATATGCAGATCGTGTTCCAAGATCCCTATGGATCGCTCTCGCCGCGCATGACCTGCGCGCAGATTATTGCCGAAGGCCTAGGCGTACATGGCACACCAGAGGGCCGGGAGGCCGAAGAGCTGGTGCAGGAGATTATGCAAGAGGTGGGGCTTGATCCGCAGATGATGCACCGCTACCCGCATGAGTTTTCCGGCGGTCAGCGGCAGCGGATCGCCATTGCGCGCGCGATGATATTGCGGCCCAAACTGGTGGTTCTGGACGAGCCAACCTCGGCGCTGGATATGACGGTGCAGGAACAGATCATCGACCTGCTGCGCGCGCTGCAGCGCCGCCATAGGCTGGCCTATCTTTTCATCAGCCATGACCTCAAGGTGGTGCGCGCCATGGCGCATTACGTTTTGGTGATGCAAGACGGTGATGTGGTCGAAGAGGGGCCGGTGGCAGATATTTTTGACGCACCCAAATCCGACTATACCGCCACGCTGATGCGCGCCGCCTTCGAGCTCTAGCGGCGCCCGCCTAAAGGCAACCGGCGGGTTGCAACCTTATAGCCGGCGGCCTGCATCACCCGCAGCAATTCCTGATGGCCGGTTTTGGCCATCGCAAGCGGCGGATTGGCCACTGGGTCCTGTTCGGCTTCCACCACGAACCAGCCTTCATAGCCATAACTGGCCAGACGTTTGACGATCGCCTCAAAATCCAATGTGCCATCCCCGGGAACGGTAAAGGCACCGGCAATCACCGCATCGAGAAAGCTGGCGGTATTGCGATCAAGCCCTGCGATCACGTCGCCGCGGATATCTTTGGTATGCACATGGTTGATGCGGGCGTGATGCTTGTCGATCACCCGCAGCACATCGCCGCCGGCAAAGGCCATATGACCTGCATCAAACAAAAGCGGCAAGGCCGCGCCCGAGTTGGCCATCAGCAAATCCAGCTCGGCCTCGGTTTCAATCGGCGCAGCCATATGGTGATGATAGCTTAGCGGCATGCCTTGCTCGGCGCACCATTCGGCAAATGCGGTCATTTTATGCCCGTAAGCGCGGGTTTGCGCGGCGTCCAGCTTTAGCTTGGTGGAAAGCGGCGCTGCGCGGTCGCCCTGAATGGTGCCAGCGGTTTCGCCGTACACAATACAAGGGGCCTCCATCGCTTTAAACAGCGCCATCTGTGCGCTGATGCGGTCTTTTTCCCGTTCCAGATCGCCGGTCAGCAATTCACCGGAAAACCAGCCCCCGCAGACCGATATGCCGTATTGCGACAGCACTGGCCCCAGAACCTCCGGATCCATCGGAAAGCGGCGGCCGGTTTCCATCCCGGTATAGCCTGCCACGCTGGCCTGGCGCAGACATTCGTCGAGCGAGACATCATCGCTTAGCTCTTCTAGATCGTCGTTCCACCACGCGATCGGTGCAATGCCCAGTTTTGCTTTCATCGCTACACCCCAATGCGCTGCTGTTTGCGGATCGCGTCATGATCGGCGCGTGCATCGCGCACCTCTTGGCGCGCGCTGACCTCGGGCACGCCCACATCCCAGGACGCATCACCCGGGGTCCATTCATAGGCATCTGAAGGAATGGTCAAAACCGTTGTTTTGTCATTCTCCTGCGCCCATTTCATCGCTTCGTCCAATTCGCCAAGTGTTTCTACACGGCGTCCATAAGCGCCCATGGATTCGGCATGTTTGGCGAAATCCACAGAAAAAGGTTCTTTCACACGGCAGTCTTTGATCAGATTGTTAAACGACGCCCCGCCTTTGAAATTCTGCAGCCGGTTGATAATTGCAAAGCCGCCATTGTCGGGCACGATGACAATGATTTTATGGCCGGTCAGCACGGTGGAATAAATATCCGAATTCATCATCATATAAGTGCCGTCCCCGACAATGACGATCGGGGTGCGGCTGTCGTCGGCCATGGCGGCGCCCCAGCCGGCAGGGATCTCGTAGCCCATGCAGGAAAAGCCAAATTCCGTATCCACCGTGTTGGGGGCTTTGACGCGCCAGCCTTTGTTGACCTCACCCGGAGGGCCGCCTGCCGCGGTGATCACCAGATCATTGGTTTTAGCATTGTCCTGAATGACTTTGATCACCTGCGCATAAGAGGGCACATGGGCATTGCTTGGCGCTTGCAGCTCGTCAAGCTGCGTATTCCATTTGGCCATCTCATCGCGCCCTTTCGCCATCCAGCTGCTTGGGGCTGTCCAGTCGCCCAAGGCCGCTTCAAGCTCGCGCAGGGTTTCGCGCGCATCGCCCACCACCGAAATGGCGCGGTGCTTGGTGGCATCAAAGCGCGCTGCATTGATGGAAATAAACTGCGCATCGGACTGAAAGCTGCTCCATGAGCCGGTGGTGAAATCCTGCAATCTGGTGCCGATGGATAAAATCACATCCGCCTCGGCGGCCATGGCATTGGCCGAGGATGATCCGGTTACGCCAATGCCGCCCACATAAGCAGGGTGCTCATGCACCACCGCGCCTTTGCCAGCGATGGTTTCACACAGCGGAATGCCGCGCGCCTTGGCAAAATCGCCCAGTATGGTTTCGGCAAAAGAATAGCGCACGCCGCCGCCGGAAATGATCAGCGGCCGTTTGGCAGCTTTCAGCGCGGCGATGGCTTTGGCCAGTTGCTGCAAATCAGGGCGCGGGCGCGGGATACGGTGCACCGTGGGTTCAAAAAACGCCTCGGGATAATCAAAAGCAATTTCCTGCGTATCCTGACACAGCCCGATAAAGGCCGGTCCGCAATCGGCCGGATCAAGCATCGCGGCAATGGCTTGCGGCAGCGATGAAATAATCTGTTCGGGATGGGTGATCCGGTCCCAATATCGGGTCACGGCCTTAAAGCTTTCATTTACCGTCAGGGCCGGGTTGTTGAAATGCTCGACCTGTTGTAGCACCGGATCCGGGCGGCGGTTGGAAAATGTATCGCCCGAGATCAGCAGCACCGGAAGGCGGTTGGAATGGGCCACGCCTGCGGCGGTGACCATATTGGTGGCCCCAGGGCCAACCGAAGAGGTGGCGATCATCAATTGCCGCCGCCGCTTGGCCTTGGCATAACCGATGGCGGCCAAAGCCATGGATTGCTCGTTCTGGCCGCGCCAGGTTGGCAGCGTGTCTTGAACCGCTTCCAAAGCTTCGGCAAGGCATGTCACATTGCCATGGCCGAAAATGCCAAAGACGCCGGCAAAAAGCGGAACACGCTCGCCGTCAATTTCGGTAAACTGGTTGCACAGATAGCGCACCAAAGCCTGTGCCATCGTTAATCGAACAAAGCCTTTGGCCATATCATCCTCCCGCGGTCTTGCCTTACGTTCTGTCACTTGCGCGCCCTGCCCGATTGACCCAATGGGCCCAGACAGCAGCGCAATTTTTCAAGGGAATTTCCCAGATCAGTTGCAATATAAACAGGGTTTGATATGAATTGAAAGAACCCTTTGCAACCGGTTGCAAAAAAACGATGTGAGCGCGTATGATACCAAACAAATTAAAGACCAAATGGCAAAACGGCGAATCCACTGTGAATGGATGGCTGTCCATTGGCAACGCCTTTACCGCCGAGATTATGGCCGAACAGGGCTTTGATAGCCTCACAATTGATTTGCAACACGGATTTTTGGACTACAGCGATGCCAAACCAATGTTGCAGGCGCTACGGGCAAGCGGTGTCACGCCTTTGGCGCGGGTGCCATGGCTCGATCCCGGCATTATCATGAAAATGCTCGATGGCGGCGCTTACGGAATTATTTGCCCGATGGTCAACCGCCCTGAGCAAGCGGCGCAATTGGTTGAAGCCATGCGCTACCCGCCGCTGGGCAGCCGCAGTTTTGGCCCGACACGGGCGAATATCTCAAGCGGAGGCAATTATGCCAGTGAGGCCAATGAGACGGTTCTGGCCATCGCGATGATCGAAACTGCCGAGGCGGTGGAAAATGTCGATGCGATTTGCCAAACGCCGGGGCTCGACGGCATTTACATTGGTCCGGCGGATTTAACGCTTGGGGTGAGCAAGGGCGCCTTGCCACCGGGCTTTGACCGCACCGAACCCGAGATAGTCGCGGTGATCAAAAAAATCCTTGCCGCTGCGAAAGCCGCAGGTATTCGCGCAGGGCTGCATTGCGGCACGCCAGAATACGCCGCCAAGGCCGTCGACTGGGGCTTTGATATGGTGACCATGTCCGGGGATGTGGCCTTTTTGTCCGGCGCTGCTGCCAAAAATGTGCGTGCGGTGCGCTCGCTTCTTGGTCAATCTTCCGATCCTGAAGCGCCAAATAGCAGCGGGGGGTATTGATGCCCCATATTGTTGTGGCCGGCAAATTACATGAGGCCGGTCTTGCGCTATTGGATCAGGCCGCAGGGGTCAGTTATGACTATGTGCCCGATGCAGACCCGAGCGCTTATCTGGCATCATTGACCCGCGCCGAGGGCTTGGTGCTGCGCACCCAGCCGTTGCGTGATGTTGATATTGCCGCTGCCCCCCAGCTGCGCATCGTATCGCGTCACGGCGTGGGCTATGACGCCGTTGATACGGCAGCTTTGGCCGCGCGCGAGATACCACTGGCCATTGTTGGGGATGTCAATTCACGCACAGTGGCCGAACACGCCATGATGCTGCTACTGGCTGCATCGCGGCGGCTGGTGAAATCTGTCGTTGCCCTGCGCGCGGGCGACTGGGCCTATCGCAATGCCTTTGAGCCGCAAGAGGTCGACGGCAAAACCCTGCTGATTATCGGCTATGGCCGCATTGGCCGTCGGCTTGCGGAACTGGCCAGCGCTTTTGGGATGCGGGTTCTGGCCTATGATCCATTTGTGCCAGAGGGCGGGTTTGACGGTGCGCAGCGGGTTGCGACATTGGCCGAAGGTCTGCCGAAAGCGGATTGCGTTTCGTTGCATATGCCAAATTCAGATGCGCCGGTTCTGGACGCCGATGCGCTTGATTTGCTGCCAAACCATGCGGTGATTGTAAACACGGCCCGCGGCGGCCTGATTGATGAGGCGGCGCTCTTGGAGCGTTTGCAGCAGGGCGGTATCGGGGCGGTCGGGCTTGATGTTCTGGCCGATGAACCGCCGGGGCTTGGCCATCCCTTTTTGGGTTTGGAAAATGCGATCATCACCCCGCATTCCGCCGGTCTGACCGAAGAATGCGCAGCCCGCATGGCGCGGGTGTCGGCGCAAAATGTGCTTGATTATTTTGCAGGCCAACTGGACCCGGCGTTATGTGTGAAGTTGTTAAAGTAAAAGGGGCAGGGGCGTGAAATTAGGTTTGATTGGATCGGGGTTTATGGGCAAGGCGCATGTCTATGGCTTTGCCACCGCCGAAAAAGTGTTTGACCTGCCGGTCCGGTTTGACATGGATCTGATTGCCGATGCAAATCTGCCATTGGCTGAAGCGGCGCAGCAGGCGTTTGGCTTTGCCCGCGCCACTGCAAACTGGCGCGACCTGATCGATGATCCTGATATCGAGGTGGTGGATATCACTGCGCCCAATGCTTTGCATAAAGAAATGGCACTGGCCGCGATTGGTGCCGGAAAGCATGTCTATTGTGAAAAACCGCTTGCGCCTTTGGCCAAGGATGCGCTGGAAATGACCGAAGCTGCCGAGGCCGCAGGGGTCAAAACACAGGTGGGTTTCAATTACCTTATGAACCCAATGCTAGCACTGGCGCGGCAAATAATTGCCGAGGGCGAACTTGGTGAAATCTATTCCTATCGGGGTGTCCACGCTGAAGATTACATGGCCGATCCCGCCGCGCCTTATAGTTTTCGTCATCATCCGGCAGGCGGCGGCGCGCTGGCGGATATTGGCAGCCATGCGCTGGCCACGGCCGAGTTTTTGCTTGGCCCGATTGCATCGGTGTTTGGCCATTGCCAGACCCTGATCCCCACGCGGCGCGACAGCGCGGGCAACCTGCGCGATATAACAGTGGATGATACCACCCAGAGCATCGTGAAATTTGCCAGCGGTGTCAGCGGTAGCATTGAGGCCAACTGGTGCGCAAGCGGCCGCACCATGCAGCATGACTTTGAAGTCTATGGGTCAAAAGGAGCGCTGCATTTTTCCCAAGAGCGCTTTAACGAGCTGCATTTTTTCAGCGCCTCTGATGCCAAAGGCCGGCGCGGGTTTCGCCGGATCGAAGCGGGGCCGGATCACTTCCCCTATGGAGAGTTCTGTGTCGCGCCGGGGCATCAGATCGGCTTTAATGATCTTAAGGCAATTGAAATTGCCGGCTTTGCCAAAGCCATCGCGGGTGAGGCGCCCGAGCCCTTTAATTTTCGCGCTGGGTGGCGCATTCAAAGCCTCGTTGAGGCAATACAAACCTCATCTGCTGAAAGGCAATGGATTAAAACGGAGCCGGCGGTATGAGTGATCTTCATCTCACCCCAAAGGGGGATTATGGCAAGCTTTTTGATATCACGCCGGCCTCAGCCGGTTGGTCCTATGTGGGCTTTGGTCTTTACCGTCTGAAACCCGGTGATCAGGTGGCCGAGCATACTGCCGAAACCGAAGTGATTTTGGTGCTGGTTGAAGGCAAGGCCGAGATCACCGCAGGCGGGCAGAGCTTTGGCGAAATGGGCGCGCGCCTGTCGGTGTTTGAAAAAACCCCGCCCCATGCGCTTTATGTGCCCAGCCGCACCGACTGGTCGGCGCAGGCCACCACCGACTGCGTTCTTGCGGTCTGTGCAGCGCCTGACATTGGCGATTATCCGGTGACGCGGCTTGGGCCTGAGGGCATCGACAGCATGCAGCGCGGCCAAGGCGCGAATACCCGCTATATCAATAACATCGCCATGGAAGGCCGCGATGTGGCCAGCAGCCTGTTGGTGACCGAGGTATTTACCCCGCAGGGCAACTGGTCGTCTTATCCTTCGCATCGCCATGACGTGGATGACTATCCCAATATCACCTATCTTGAGGAAACCTATTATCACCGCCTAAATCCGGCGCAGGGCTTTGGGGTGCAGCGGGTCTATACCGAAGACGGTAGCTTGGATGAAACCATGGCCGTCAAAGACGGCGATGTGGTTTTGGTGCCCAAAGGCCATCACCCGTGCGGTACGCCCTATGGCTATGAGATGTATTACCTGAATGTAATGGCCGGACCGCTGCGCAAATGGCGGTTTGTCAATGATCCGGATCATGATTGGATTTACCAGCGCGATCTGCGCTGAATGTAGGAGAGCGTTATGCCGATAGAACCGCTTCGATCTTATTTTGCCGGTCAGCGCCGTTTGCGGCTTGGACTTGTGGGCGGGGGCACTGGATTGATTGGCGAAGTGCACGCCAATGGCGCGCGGCTTTCCGATCGGTGGGATGTGGTGGCGGGGGCGTTGTCCTCAAATCCCGAGCGCGCCAAAACCAGCGCTGCGCGCTGGCAGCTGGCAGCTGAGCGCTGCTATAGCGATTATCGCGCCATGGCGGCGGCCGAAGCCCGGCGCGATGACGGCATTGATGCGGTCGCGATTGTAACGCCAAACAATCTTCATGCGCCGGTGGCCTTGGCCTTTATGGAGCAGGGCATTGATATCATCTGCGAAAAACCTCTGACCGCTGCGCTGTCCGAGGTGGCCGAATTGCAAGCTGCGCAGCAAAGTTCCGGTGTGTTTTTCGGGCTGGCCTATGCCTATGCCAGCCATCCGATGGTGCGGCAGGCCAAGGCGATGGTCGAGGCTGGCGATCTGGGCGATCTGCGTCAGGTGCATGTGGAATATTTTCAGGATTGGGCCATAGACCTAAGCGGCGAGGATGAAAATATGGCCTGGCGCTTGGACAGTGCCCGCTCGGGCCCCAGCTTTACGGTGGCTGATATCGGCACCCACGCCGAACATCTGGCCTGTTTTGTCAGCGGCCGCAAAATCGAAGCCCTCAGGGCCGATTTTCATGTCACTGGCGCATCAAAGCCAATGGAAGACACCGCCTTTATGCAGCTGCGCATGGCCGGCGGCGTGCCCGGCACCTTGATGGTCAGTCAGGCCATGGCCGGCAGCCAGTGCGGCTTTCGCCTTCGGGTCTGCGGCAGCAAGGCCACGCTAGAGTGGTGCCAAGAAACGCCTGAAGTTTTGCAATACCGCGCGGTCGGGCAGCCCGAACAGCGGATCACGCGTGGCTACGGCGCTGGCATTTATCCGCAGGCCGAGCGTTTGGTGCGCATGCCGCGCGGCCACCCCGAGGCGCTGAGCGATGCTTGGGCCAATCTTTATCTTGAATGCGCCGCCGCTATTGCGGCCCGGCGCAGCGGCACGCCGCTGCCCGAAGGGCTGATCGCGCCGCCCACGCTTGACGAGGGCGTGCAGGGGATGAAATTTACCCAAGCGGCAGTGGCATCTAATGCGGCAGGAACCTGGGTATCGCTCTAATCTAAGGGACTGCCCCCAAGGGTCGCAGGAGATCATTGAAAATAATCTGGGCATGTCGCTTTTGGACAGGTCACCTTCTGCTTGGCAGGGTCTATAGATACCACGTCAACAGATGAGGGCCCTATGGCAAGACGGTCAAAAGCACGGCGCATGCAGCGCGAGGCGTCCACCGGTGCACCACCTTCGCCTTATGTTCAGCGCCAGCTGCCACATTTTGATGTGCTTGATGAGGCTGCGCTGGAAAAGCTGGACGCCCAGGTTGACTGGATTCTTCAAGATGTTGGTATTGCCTTTCGCGATGATCCCGAGGCGCTGCGGCTGTGGCGCTCTTCTGGCGCTAAAATCGAGGGCGATATTGTGCGCGCGCCGGCCGACTGGATCCGGGCGCTCTGCGCCAAAGCCCCTTCGCAGTTTACCCAGAGGGCACGCAACCCCGCGCGGTCGGTGACCATCGGCGGCAACCATCAGGTGTTTGCCCCGATCTATGGCGCGCCCTTTGTGCGCGATCTCAAAGGCGGGCGCCGCTATGGGGATTTGGACAGCTTTATCAAGCTGGTCAAACTTGTTCAGATGCTGCCCAGCCTGCATCATTCCGGCCTTGTCATTGTCGAGCCCTGCGATGTGCCGGTCAGCAAGCGGCATTTGGATATGGTATATGCTCATATGCGCTATACCGATAAACCGCATCTGGGGGCAATCACGGAAAAGAGCCGCGCGCAGGACAGTGTCAACATGGCCGAGATCCTGCACGGCAAAGAGGTGATGGATGCACATTGTGTGATTATGGGCAATGTGAATACCAACTCGCCCTTGCTTGTGGACAAGGTGGTCACCGAAGCCATCCGGGTCTATTGCGGGCGCGGGCAGGGCATAGTTGTTGTGCCCTTTATCCTGTCGGGTGCCATGGGGCCGGTGTCCACCGCTGCCTCGGTGAGCCAAGCAATGGCCGAGGCCATGATGTGCTGCGCCTATGCGCAGCTGATCAAGCCGGGTGCGCCGTTTGTGCTGGGAAATTTTCTATCTTCAATGTCGCTGAAATCCGGCGCGCCGACCTTTGGGATGCCCGAGCCCGTGATGTCAAACTACGCGATCGGGCAGATGGCGCGGCGCATCGGTTTGCCGCTGCGCTGCGGCGGCTCTTTGACCGCCAGTAAGATCGAAGATGCGCAGGCGGCCTATGAAAGCGCCGACAGCATGCATTCCACCATGCTGGCCGGGGCCAATTTTGTTCTGCACGCGGCCGGCTGGATGGAAGGCGGCCTGTGCACCGGGTTTGAAAAGCTGGTGATGGATGCCGACCGGCTTGGGGGCTATCAAAAGCTGCTCGGCGGGCTCGATATTGGCACCGAAGCCTTAGCCTGCGACGCCTATCAAGAGGTTGCGCCGGGGGGGCATTTTTTAGGCTCTGCACATACCATGCGCAATTATCAAACCGCCTTTTACGAGCCGGCGCTGAGCGACAGTGAAAATGTCGAAAGCTGGGAAGAGGGGGGCGAACAGGATATGCGCGCGCGCGCCTATGAGCGCTGGACCGGTTTGCTTGACCGTTATGAGATGCCGCAGATTGACCCGGCCACCGATGAAGCGCTACAGGCTTATGTAGCGCAGCGGAAATCTGATCTTCCGGATGCGTGGTATTGATTAAAGGGAAAATGATGACAGCCTCAGGGACATTTAAAGACGATATTTATAACCGGCTTGAGGGATTGAAAGCCGAAGGCCTCTATAAATCCGAGCGTGTGATTGCCTCGCCCCAGAGGGCGGAAATTACGCTGCAGGACGGGCAGGAGGTGATCAACCTCTGTGCCAATAACTATCTGGGACTGGCCGATGATCCGGCGGTGATTGCTGCCGCCCATAAAGCGCTCGACCGCGCTGGCTTCGGCATGGCCAGTGTGCGGTTTATCTGCGGCACCCAAGCCGATCACAAAACGCTTGAGCAGCGCATTGCGGCGTTTTTCGGCAAAGAGGACTGCATTTTATACCCCAGCTGTTTTGATGCCAATGCGGGGCTATTTGAAACCCTGCTTGGGCCCGAGGATGCGATTATTTCCGATGCGCTTAACCATGCCAGTATTATTGATGGTATCCGTCTTAGCAAAGCCCAGCGGCTGCGTTATGCCAATTGCGATATGGACGCGCTTGAGGATTGTTTGCGCAAGGCGGCGGGCGCGCGCCACCGGTTGATTGCCACCGACGGGGTGTTTTCCATGGATGGCTCGCTGGCAAAACTGGATCAGATTTGCGATCTGACCGAGCGTTATGATGCCATGGTGATGATCGACGAATGCCACGCCACGGGCTTCTTTGGCCCCACAGGGCGCGGCACGGCAGAGCATTTTGGCGTTCTGGAGCGGGTGGATATCATCACCAGCACTCTGGGAAAAGCGCTGGGCGGGGCGTCGGGCGGCTTTACGGTTGCGCGCGCGGAAGTGGTGGATTGGCTGCGGCAAAGATCACGGCCCTATCTGTTTTCCAACAGCCTTGCGCCAGTGATTGCGGCAGCTTCGCTTGAAGTTTTTGATCTGATTGAAAACGGCGCTGATCTGCGCGCGCAGCTGTGGCAAAACGCAGCCTATTTCCGCACCGAGATGGCCGCGCTTGGCTATCGGCTTTTGCCCGGCGAGCATGCGATTATTCCGGTGATGCTTGGCAATCCCAAACTGGCGCAGCTGCTGGCCGCCGGTCTGCATGACGAAGGCGTTTATGTGACCGCCTTTTCCTTTCCTGTTGTGCCCAAAGGCACCGACCGGATCCGCACCCAGATGAATGCGCGCCTGAGCCGCGATCAACTGGACCGCGCCATCAGCGCCTTTGCCCGTGTTGGCCGCAAACTGGGGATCATCGCATGAGCAATGAAATGAAAGCGCTGGTCAAAGCCGCCCCGGAACAGGGTCTTTGGCTGCAAATGGTGCCAGTGCCCGAACCGGGGCCAAATGAAGTGCTAATCAAAGTGCGTAAATCAGCGATTTGCGGCACCGATGTGCATATCTGGAACTGGGATGAATGGTCGGCCAAAACCGTGCCGGTGCCGATGGTGGTCGGACATGAGTTTTGCGGCCAGATCGTTGATTGCGGCCCCGGCGCACAGAAATACAAGATCGGCACCCGCGTTTCTGCCGAAGGCCATGTGGTCTGCGGCGTGTGCCGCAACTGCCGCGCTGGGCGTGGCCAGCTGTGCCGCAATACCGAAGGCATAGGCGTCAACCGGCCGGGATCATTTGCCGAATATGTCTGTCTGCCCGAACATAATGTGGTGCCGATCCCAGATGATATTCCCGATGAGATCGCGGCGCTATTCGATCCCTTGGGCAATGCGGTGCACACCGCGCTTAGCTTTGATCTGGTGGGCGAGGATGTGCTGGTCACCGGCGCCGGGCCAATCGGGATCATGGGCGCTTTGGTGGCGCAGAAAGTCGGCGCGCGAAAAGTTGTGATCACCGATATCAACCCCTACCGGCTGCAACTGGCCGAACGTATGGGGGTGCAATATGTGGTCGATGTCAGCAAAACATCCCTGCGCGATGTGATGGGTGATATCGGCATGAGCGAAGGCTTTGATGTCGGGCTTGAAATGTCCGGCGCTGCGCCTGCGATGCGGCAAATGATCGAGCGGATGAACAATGGCGGCAAGCTGGCCTTGCTGGGGATTGCGCCGACCGAATTTGCCGTGGATTGGAATAAGGTTATTTTCAACATGCTCGAGATCAAGGGTATCTATGGGCGCGAGATGTTTGAAACCTGGTATAAAATGATCGCCTTGGTGCAAAGCGGGCTTGATATTTCAGGCTTGATTACGCACCGAATTTCGATTGAAGATTACCGTGATGGCTTTGCGGCGATGACTTCGGGGCAGTCGGGCAAAGTGGTGATGGACTGGGGCGATTGAATAGGACTACCCCTTGCACAGCTTTTCGTTGGGCGGGGTGGGTAAATTTGTTGGTGAGTAAAACGCAGGGGGCTGTGCAACATGCCAGAGATACAAAAGCAAGAAAGCATCATTCAAAAACCACTGCCGAGCCATGCCAAGGTGGTGGTGATTGGCGGCGGGGTTGTCGGCTGTTCAATCCTGTTTCATCTGGCCAAGTTTGGCTGGAAAGATGTGGTTCTGCTGGAACGCGATGAGCTGACATCTGGCTCAAGCTGGCATGCCGCCGGTCAGATCCATACCATTTCAAGCGATCCCAACATCAGCCGCCTGCAGGGCTATACCATTGATCTTTATAAAGAGATCGAAGAAACCTCGGGCCATTCGGTGGGTCTTCATATGACGGGCGGGTTTTACCTTGCCTCCAATAAAACCTGGTATGATTATCTCAAACGCGAACGCTCTAAGGCGCGGTATATGGGCCTTAATCAAGAGTTTATCAGCCCCAAGGAAGTGGCCGAGCGGCATCCGCTCATCGACCCCAGTCATTATCACGCAGCGCTTTGGGATGATCAGGACGGTGATCTTGATCCTTCGGGGGCAACCTATGCCTTTGCCAAATCGGCGCGGGTGCACGGAGCGCAGTATTTCACCCACACACCGGTGACAGCCACGCAGCAGCGTACGGATGGCAGCTGGGATGTGACCACACCGCGCGGGGTGATCAATGCCGAACATATCGTCAATTGCGGCGGGCTTTGGGCGCGCGAAGTGGGCCATATGCAGGGCGTCAACCTGCCGGTGCAGCCGATGGAACACCACTATCTGCTGACCGAAAAAATTGATGCAGTGGCAGATCATCCCACCCGTTTGCCCTGCGGCATTGACTATGAGGCCAATATCTATTTCCGGCAGGAACGCCAAGGCATGCTGCTGGGCACCTATGAGCCCAAAGGCACGCCTTGGAAAGTGGATGGCACGCCGTGGGATTTTGGCCATGAGCTGCTGCAGCCTGATCTTGACCGTATTGCCGACCGGCTTGAGCTTGGCTTTGAACGCATACCGGCGTTGGGCACGGTGGGAATTAAAGATGCCATCAATGGCCCCTTTACCTTTGGGCCGGACGGCAACCCGATGATTGGGCCAGTGCCCGGGATGCGCAACTACTGGGTCGCCGTGGGCGTGATGGCCGGCTTTTGTCAGGGCGGCGGGGTTGGTTTGACGCTGGCCGAGTGGATGATAGACGGCGAGCCGTCAATTGATGTCTGGGCCATGGATGTGGCCCGTTTTGGCGAATTTGCCACCCCTGACTGGGGCAGTGTCAAATCCACCGAAAACTATGAGCGCCGCTTTGTGATGACCTTTCCCAATGAAACCCTGCCAAAAGGCCGGATGCAGAAAACCACCGCGCTTTATGACCGGCTGGTGGCCAAAGGTGCGCGGATGGATCAAAGCTTTGGGCTTGAGCACGCGCTGTGGTTTGCCGATGGCCCCAGTGATGCCCATGAAGACCCCACATTTGAACGCAACCGCAGCCATGAATATGTGGCGCGTGAGGTCAAAGCCGTGCGCGAAGCGGTCGGCGGCATTGAAATTGCGAATTTTGCCAAACATGAATTTCAGGGCGCTGGCGCGCGCGCCTATCTCGATCGGGTTTTGGCCGGGCATATCCCAAAGCCGGGGCGCTTGACGCTGACCCCGATGCTGACCCCCAAGGGCAAGCTTTACGGGGATTTAACCGTGGCCTGTCTAGCCGAAGACCGCTTTATGCTGTTTGGTTCGGGCGCAATGCAGGACGCCCACCGGCGCTGGTTTGAAAAAGATCTGCCTGCGGATGTGCGCTATGCCAATGTCTCGGACGACTGGCACGGCATAGCGCTCAGCGGGCCGCAATCGCGCGCCCTGCTTGCGCGCATCACCCGCACGGATGTCTCTGCCGAGGGCTTTAAGTTTCGCGACCTGCGCGAGGGGTTCGTTGGCGGCGTGCCGGCGCTTGTCAACCGCATCAGCTTTAGCGGTGAGTTGGGCTATGAAATTTACTGCAAGCCGCAATACCTGCTGCGCTTGGCCGAAGCCATCGAAGAGGCCGGCGCAGACCTGGGCTATCGCTGGTACGGGGCGCGGGCCCTGATGTCGCTCAGGCTGGAAAAAAGCTGGGGCGCATGGGCGCTGGACTTTCGCCCCGATTTCAACGCGGTTGAAAGCGGGCTGGACGGGTTTATCAACTGGCGCAAAGAGTTTGTTGGCAAAGCTGCCACTGAAGCCGTGCGCTCTGCGGGCGCCGCGCGTAAATTAGTGACGCTCGTGGTGGATGTGGACGGCATTGACGTCAGCAATGATGAGGCCATTTTACACGGCGGCAAGGCCGTCGGCTATGTCAGCTCTGGCGGCTATGCGCACCATGTGGGCCGGTCAATGGCCATGGGCTATGTTGACGCCGAACACGCGGCAGCAGGCACAAAGCTACAGGTGGAAATTCTGGGCCAGTTTTATGATGCTGAAGTGCTTGGCGCGCCGCTTTACGATGCGAATGGGGCCAATATGCGCGCGTGAGGATCCGACCATGCTGTTTACTGCCTTGATCTCAAGGACGCTCAGGCTGTGCACGCATCAAGTTATTTATCAACGATCGCTGCCAAAATCAGCAAAATCAAAAAGGCGGAAAAAACCCAATTTCCATTGCTGGACTGCACTGTTTCCTGCGCGATCACAGTGGGTTCCATTTTAGGTTCCGCAGCGCCGCCGGCAAATCCGGTATGGGCGACGGCAGCAAAGGCCAGAGCAAGAGCAATTTTTTTCATGGGGTCCTCAAAAGTAGCACAAGATCCGTTGGGGCGCGGCGGTGATCTTGGCCGACTCACCGCGCTGCTGGGGATAATAAATCAACAACCAAAGCGCTGAACATGGCTTTGGGAATTAGTTGCCTATGATGTCAAATAAGCAACACCTGAGTGCCAACTTTGGCCATCGCAAACAGCTCGGCGATATGTTCGTTATAAAGCCCGATACACCCGTTTGAGGAACGCCGCCCGATTTTGCGCGTATCATGAGTGCCATGGATGCGGAAATACTGCCAGCTTAGATAAAGCGCATGCGAGCCAAGCGGGTTATCCGGACCCGCTTCAATAAACTCTGGCCATTCCGGATTGCGTTCTAGCATCGCGGGGGTTGGCCGCCAGCTGGGGCCTTCTACAAGCCGTGTCACCTGCGTGCGTCCACGGCGGGTGAGGTCTTCGCTCAGCGGAACGCTTGAGGGATAAAGCTTATACACG
>CBFHXE010000039.1:0-24573 GCA_965659715.1 uncultured Paracoccaceae bacterium
CCGGTGCGGGCGGCGGTGATGAAAAAAGCCAAGTCCGGCTATATTGCGCCGGGTGACTATCCTATTTCGGTGCTGGTGTTCGGCGGCAGTCAGGGCGCGCGTATCCTATCGGATATTGTGCCCCCCGCATTGGCGGATATGCCGCTTGAGATTACCAAGCATCTGCGCATTAGCCATCAGGCCCGCGACGAAGATCTGCCGCGGGTGGAGCAGTTCTATGCTGAAAGCGGAATTAAGGCAGAGGTGGCGCCGTTTTTCGATGATTTGCCGCAGCGGATGAACGAAGCACAGCTGGTTATCAGCCGCGCGGGGGCGTCATCCGTGGCGGATATATCTGTCATCGGGCGGCCGTCAATTCTGGTGCCCTTGGCCGCTGCGATCCGCGATGAGCAAAGTGAAAATGCCCGCGCTCTGGTTGATGCCGGCGGCGCAATTATGATCACCGAACCCGATTTTGAAGTTGATGCCTTGTGCGCGCAGCTGACACAGCTTATGCGGCAGCCTGATACCCTTCAAACCATGGCCGCTGCTGCGGCGTCCTGCGGAATTGTGGATGCCACTGAGCGCCTGAGCGATTTGGTTACAACTTTGGCCGAGCGAAAGACAGAACGATGAACGCTGCAACCAAACTGCCCACAGATGTTGGGGCCATCCATTTTGTTGGCATCGGGGGCATTGGAATGTCGGGCATTGCCGAGGTGCTGATAAATCTTGGCTATCTGGTGCAGGGCTCTGATCTTAAGGCGAGCAAAATCACCGACCGCTTAGAGCAGATGGGCGCAAAGGTGTTTATCGGTCAGCGGGCCGAAAATCTTGAAAATGCGGCAGTTGTTGTGGTGTCATCCGCTATCAAGCCGGGCAATCCCGAATTGGATGCCGCCCGTCTGCAGGGCCTTCCGGTGGTACGCCGGGCGGAAATGCTGGCGGAATTGATGCGGCTTAGATCAAATGTGGCAGTGGCCGGCACTCATGGAAAAACCACCACCACCACCATGGTTTCTGCTTTGCTTGACGGGGGCGGGCTTGATCCCACGGTGATCAATGGCGGCATTATCCATGCCTATGGGTCAAATGCGCGTCTGGGGCAGGGCGAATGGATGGTGGTGGAAGCCGATGAAAGCGATGGCACGTTTAACCGCCTGCCTGCAACCGTTGCGGTGATCACCAATATTGATCCTGAACATATGGAGCATTGGGGCGATTTTGAAAGCCTGCGACAGGGATTTGTGGACTTTGTCTCGAACATCCCGTTTTACGGTCTGGCGGTCTGCTGCACGGATCATCCCGAAGTGCAAAACCTTGTGGGCAAAATCACCGACCGCCGGGTGGTGACCTATGGGTTTAATACGCAGGCTGATGTACGCGCAGTCAATTTGACCTATCGGCAAGGATCGGCCCACTTCGATGTTGAGCTGCGCACAGAGGATCAGGTTCTCAAAGATTGCGTTTTGCCGATGCCCGGCGATCACAATGTCTCAAACGCGCTGGCAGCTGTGGCGGTTGCGCGGCATTTGGGGGTGAAGGGCGAGGAAATCCGCGCCGCTTTGAATGCTTTTAAAGGTGTGAACCGCCGCTTTACAAAAGTTGGCGAAGTGGGCGGTGTGACGATTATTGATGATTACGGCCATCATCCGGTGGAAATCGCTGCGGTGCTGAAAGCGGCGCGGCAGGCCTGTGAGGGCCGGGTGATTGCGGTACACCAACCGCACCGCTACAGCCGGCTGCACGATTTGTTTGAAGACTTTAGCTGCTGTTTTCATGAAGCAGATGTCGTGGGTATTTCGGAAGTGTTTTCTGCGGGCGAAGACCCGATTGAAGGGGCATCACGCGATGATCTGGTGGCCGGCTTGATCCGTCATGGCCATCGCCATGCCTGCGCTTTGAATGAGGAAGATGATCTGGAACGCCTTGTGCGCGCCGAGGCAAAGCCCGGCGATATGGTTGTCTGTCTGGGGGCTGGCACGATCAGCGCGTGGGCCAATAATCTGCCGGCGCGGCTGCAGAAAAGCGCCTAGGAAAAGCTGCTTTGACGCATAGCTCAGAGCTGTTAAAACTTGTTGCAATCCGTTGGTTATTTGCGGCTGGTGGACACAAAAATGAGGTTGACGCGTGTCTGATATTCCGTCCCCGAGGGGAAAGCTGACCCAAAACCGTGATCTTTCAAGCCTGACCTGGCTGCGCGTCGGTGGGGTGGCTGACTATTTCTTTCAACCCGCCGATGAGGATGATCTCTGTCAGTTTATGCAAGGCTTATCCTCTGATATGGCTGTTTTTCCCATGGGTGTCGGCAGCAATCTTATTGTGCGTGATGGCGGGCTTCGGGCTGTTGTGGTCCGGCTCGGGCGCGGCTTTAACCAGATCGCCATTGAAGGTCCCCACGTGCGGGTCGGGGCGGCGGCACTGGATGCGCATGTGGCGCGCAAAAGCGCCGAGGCGGGGCTTGATTTGACCTTTTTGCGCACCATCCCGGGCAGTATCGGGGGCGCGGTACGCATGAACGCTGGCTGTTACGGGTCTTATGTGAAAGACCATCTTATTGAGACCCGTGTGGTGACCCGGCAAGGTGAGCGGATAACCCTGGGGGCAGATGATATGGGCTTTGCTTACCGCCAAAGCTCTTTGCCCCCGGAATGGATCATCACCGAGGCGCTTTTTGAGGCAGAAACCGGCGATCCGGCAGCCCTTGCCGCGCAAATGGCCACCCAGCTTGCCAAACGCGATGACACCCAGCCGACCAAAGAGCTCAGCGCTGGCAGCACGTTTCGTAATCCGGCAGGGTTTTCCAGCACCGGCCGCGCTGATGATGTGCATGATTTAAAGGCTTGGAAGGTGATCGAAGACGCTGGACTGCGCGGCGCACGCTTGGGCGGCGCACAAATGAGCGAGAAACATTCCAATTTTATGATCAATGCCGGCGGTGCAACGGCCGCTGACCTTGAAGGCTTGGGCGAATTAGTTCGAAAAAGGGTTTTCAAAAACAGCGGAATAGAGTTAGAGTGGGAAATTATGCGGGTGGGCGAACCGACCGCAGGCGACGTCTGACAAACAGGCGCGAAAAATTGATAAGGCCTAAATGGCCGAATTGAGGCGAAGTGGGAATGTCGAGCAGGACAAACCCCAAAGTTGTTGTTTTGATGGGCGGGCCCTCGTTTGAGCGTGAGGTATCCCTGTCGTCTGGGCGTGAATGTGCGGCAGCTTTGCGGGGCGAAGGTTTTGAAGTGATTGAACTGGATGCTGGCGCAGATGTCGCCCAGCGGCTTGCCGATCTTGGCCCTGATGTTGTCTTTAACGCGCTGCACGGACGCTGGGGCGAAGACGGCTGCGTGCAAGGGATTTTGGAATGGATGGGCCTAGCTTACACCCATTCTGGGGTGCTTGCCTCTGCCCTTGCAATGGACAAACAGAAAAGCAAAGCGGCCTATCGCTCCGCCGGTCTGCCGGTTGTCGAAAGCATGATTGTGGCAAAAACTGATGTGATGGCTGATCATGTTATGGCTGCCCCCTATGTGGTGAAACCCAATAACGAAGGCTCGTCCTGCGGGATTTATTTTGTCCATGAAGCGGCCAATGGCCCGCCGCAGCTTGGCGATGATCTTCCCCCCGAGGTCATGGTCGAGCAATATGTCAAAGGGCGCGAGCTGACCACTACCGTGATGGGGGATCGGGCGCTGGGCGTGACCGAGATCATCACCAATGGCTGGTATGATTATGATGCGAAATATACCGATGGCGGATCGCGCCATGAGGTGCCCGCCACCGTGCCAGCAGAGATCACTGAGGCTTGTCTTGATTACGCCCTGCGTGCGCATGATGTGCTGGGCTGCCGCGGTGTCAGCCGCACCGATTTTCGCTGGGATGATAGCCAGGGAACAGATGGGCTTATACTGCTGGAGACAAACACCCAGCCAGGGATGACCCCGACCTCGCTCAGCCCCGAACAGGCGCAGGTGCAAGGTATCAGCTTTGGCGCTTTTTGCCGCTGGATCGTGGAGGATGCCTCATGTCAGCGATGAACGAGTATCGCAGTAGCGGACATGATCCGGCACCCTCGCGGTGGTCCTATCGGTTGCTGCGCTTGATGCTGACACCTTTTTTGCGGCGCTTGGTGCTATTTGGCATCCCCGCCTTTGCGCTTGCAGCCGGTATCGGGCTTTATTTGTCCGAGCAAGATAACCGTGACAAGCTGCGGATGCTTTGTAGCGAAGCCCGCCTTCTGATCACCCAGCACCCTGAAGTAATGGTCAATCTAATGGCGATCGAAGGGGCGAGTGATATTGTCGATCAAGATATCCGAGAAGTGCTGCCAGTTGATTTTCCGATCAGCTACTTTGATCTTGACCTACCGCAGATGCGGGAAATCATTATTGGTCTTGATCCGGTCAAAGACGCAGTTTTGCAGCTGTCCATGGGCGCAGGAATTTTGCAAATTGAGGTGACAGAACGGGTGCCTGCGGCTATTTGGCGGCATCGCGGCGGGCTTGAGCTGCTGGATGAAACCGGAGCCTATGTGCGCACCGTCTCATCGCGCCAGGATTACAAAAACCTGCCTTTGATTGCCGGAATAGGCGCGGATACGCAGGTTCAGCAGGCTTTAGAGCTGATGCAGGCTGGTCAGCCACTGGCCAAACGTATTCGTGGGCTGGTCTATATGGGCGCCCGCCGGTGGGATGTGGTGCTGGACAACAACCAACGTCTGATGCTGCCCGAGCAGCAACCAGTTGAAACCTTAGAGCGGATTATTGCGCTCGATCAGGCTGAAAACCTTTTGTCGCGCGATCTCACTGTGGTGGATTTCCGGCTGGTAGATCGGCCGACCTTGCGGCTTGTGGACCGTGCCATGATGGATTTTCGAAATATTACCTTTTTAAAATTGGGAGACCAGTAGATGAACGGGCTCTATGAATCCCAGCGCACCATGCGGGCGATGCGAAAAGCGGCGCTGCAACGTGGGGTGATTGCGATTTTGGATGTAGGCAGTACCAAAATCGGCTGTCTTATTTTACGCTTTGACGGGCTTGAGCGGGGCGAAGAAGGCGAAGGCGTGGGCGCTCTGGCTGGACAGTCGGGATTTCGCGTGATCGGCTCTGCCACCACACGCTCGCGTGGCATCGAGTTTGGTGAAATCGTATCCATGCCACAGGCAGAACGGGCGATCCGCACGGCCCTGCAGTCGGCGCAGAAACTGGCGAATGTCCGCGTTGATCACGTGATTGCGTGTTTTTCCGGTGGATCGCCTAGGTCCTATGGGGTCACCGGTCAGGTGAAGGTCGAAAACCAGATTATTTCAGAGCAGGAAATCGCTCAGGTGATGGCGGAATGTGATATTCCCGATTTTGGCGAGGGCCGCGAAGTGCTGCATGCGCAGCCGGTGAACTTCGCCCTGGATCACCGCTCTGGGCTGTCGGACCCAAGGGGGCAGATCGGTCAGGTGCTGGGCACAGATATCCACATGCTGACGGTTGAAGAAAAGGCCATTCGCGATCTGGCCTATTGTGTGAAACGCTGTGATCTTGAGCTGGCTGGCGTGGCCTCATCTGCCTATGCTGCAGGTATTTCCGCTCTGGTGGAAGACGAATTGGAACTTGGGGCGGCTTGCATTGATATTGGTGGCGGCTCGGCTGGCGTGTCAATCTTTTTAAAAAAGCATATGATTTATGCCGATACAGTTCGTCTGGGCGGCGAACATATCACCCGTGATATTTCTATGGGGCTGCAGGTACCGATGGCTGTGGCCGAGCGGATCAAAACCCGCAGCGGCGGCTTGATTGCTACCGGCATGGACGACCGTGAAATGATCGAAGCGCGCAGCGATACCGGCGATTGGGAACGCGACCGCCGGGTGGTCAGCCGCAGCGAATTGATCGGCATCATGCGGCCGCGCGTTGAGGAAATTCTCGAAGACGTGCGGGCGCGTCTGGATGTGAGCGGCTTTGATCATTTGCCCAGTCAGCAGATTGTGCTGACCGGCGGCAGCAGCCAAATCCCCGGTCTGGACGTTTTGGCCAGCCGCATTTTGGGTCAACAGGTCCGGCTTGGCCGGCCGCTGCGCATTCACCGACTTCCCCAAGCCAACTCAGGTCCGAGCTGTGCCGGCTTGGTTGGGCTCAGCCTCTTTGCGGCCCATCCACAAGACGAATGGTGGGATTTCGAAATGCCAACCCAGCGATATCCGACTCGCACGCTAAAACGGGCCGTGCGTTGGTTTAAAGAAAATTGGTAGCCACAAAATGTAGCTTGAATGCAGATATGGTGGAGAATTGGCAGTTTTTGGCCTATATTTAGCGCCGAAATTGTGTTTTTTGCGTGACGGATCGCCTTTGTGCGGCTACTATCAATTTTATAAAATCCCAAATATAGGCCTCAATGGCATGGGGCGAGTTACAGGCGGACAGATCTATGACATTAAACCTTTCAGTGCCCGAGCACGATGATTTAAAGCCACGCATAACGGTTTTTGGTGTGGGCGGGGCCGGCGGCAATGCTGTCGATAATATGATCCAAAAGGAATTAGACGGGGTTGACTTTGTGGTGGCGAACACCGACGCGCAAGCCTTGCAGCAAAGCCAGTCCAAGGTTCGCGTGCAGCTTGGTGCCAAAGTCACAGAAGGCCTCGGCGCTGGAGCGCGCCCCAAGGTTGGCGCCGCAGCGGCAGAAGAAAGTATCGAGCAAATTGTAGATCATCTTGCCGGATCGCATATGTGTTTTATCACCGCGGGCATGGGCGGCGGTACCGGAACCGGGGCCGCGCCGATTATCGCTCAGGCCGCGCGCGAGCTTGGCGTTCTGACCGTTGGCGTTGTCACCAAACCGTTTCAATTTGAAGGCGCCAAGCGGATGCGGCAGGCCGAAGAGGGTGTCGAAGCGCTGCAAAAGATGGTCGATACGCTGATCATCATCCCGAACCAGAACCTGTTCCGACTGGCCAATGAAAAAACCACGTTTACCGAAGCCTTCAGCATGGCGGATGACGTGCTGTATCAGGGCGTCAAAGGGGTGACAGACCTGATGGTGCGCCCGGGGTTGATCAATCTGGACTTTGCCGATGTCCGCGCGGTGATGGACGAGATGGGCAAAGCCATGATGGGCACCGGCGAAGCCGAAGGCGAAGAGCGCGCGATCCAAGCGGCTGAAAAAGCCATTGCCAACCCATTGCTGGATGAAATCAGCCTACGCGGTGCGCGCGGTGTGCTGATTAACATCACTGGCGGTCAGGATCTGACCTTGTTTGAGTTGGATGAAGCGGCCAATCGGGTGCGCGAAGAAGTGGACGCGGATGCCAATATTATTGTGGGCTCAACACTGGATCCTGACATGCAGGGTGTCATGCGTGTTTCTGTGGTTGCGACCGGCATAGATGTGTCTCAGTCAGAAACCGAAATGCCTTTGCCCCGGCGGCGCTTGGCTGAACCTTTGAGCCAAACCCCCGTTGAAACAAGTGAAAATACTGCTTCTGAAGCGGAGCATTCAGAGGCAGTTGTAGAGCCAGATTTGTTTCATCCGCAGCCCGAACCATCCGAGCGGCAAGACAGCAGCGATGATTGGTCAGCGGCGCGTTTTGGCGCAGGCAGTGATGATGATTTGCCACCACCTGCCTATCAAACAGCTCAAGAGCAACAAAGTCAGGATGAAGCCGCTCACTTAAACGAGCCAGTGACCGAAGAGGCGCCTGTAACGCCCTCGCAAGAGGCTTTGGCGCGACTGCGCAGCGCGGTGCAACACACGCCTTCTTCGCAAGCCTCTCAGCAGATCGAAGAAGAGCCAGCAGAATCCGAGCGGCCAAGGTTTGGTATCGGTTCCCTGATTAACCGAATGTCCGGAGCAGAAACAAGCCGTGATGCAGCTACTGCCCGCCGACAGCCGCAAGTGCAGAGCGATAAAGCGCAAGAGGCAACCGATTCACAAGGTGATCCGTCATCCCCGGATAAAGATCGGATAGAAGTGCCGGCGTTTTTACGGCGTCAGGCGAACTGATCTCTGTTTGACGCGCTGTTTTGACCCAAGACTTGAAATCCACCGGGCAGTGCTGCCACAGTTGGCGCTGTCTCGGCGACTTTTCGCCTTCTGGGGCAGTGGATGTTTCAAAGCGTTACAAAGTTTGAGTTGAGATTTAGTCGTGAAAACCTTACTAAAGTGACAAGTTGATCACCCGATCAACATAGACAAATTCTGTTGGGGCAGCTTTGCAAACTACACTATCACAATCGCACATCTTTGATGGAGTTGGATTGCACTCGGGCAAACCTGCCCGTTTGCGGATTTGCCCAGCACCGGAAAACCATGGAATTTGGTTTATCCGGACTGATATGCAAATCGGCGACAATGCAATTCCGGCGCGGTGGGACAGGGTCGAGCAATCCTCTTTATGCACCAAGCTGACCAATGAGGCCGGAATTTCGGTTTCTACAGTAGAACATGTGCTGGCTGCGCTGTCGGGCTGCGGGGTGCACAATGCCCGGATTGAAATCAACGGTCCAGAAGTTCCGATTTTGGATGGCAGTGCGATCCCTTTTGTGCTGAGCATTTTAGAGCAGGGGCTTGAGTATTTTGACACCCCTCTGACAGCGCTTCGTGTGCTGCGGCAGGTTAAGTTCGGAACAGATCAGGGCTGGGCCAAATTGGTTCCTTCGGATGTCCCGATGATGAGTTTTCATATCAATTTTGATGCTGCGGCAATCGGTATTCAGGATAAAACACTGAATATGTCGAACGGATCATTCGTGCGTGAGCTTTGCAACAGCCGTACATTTTGCCGCAACAGTGATGTTGATGCGATGCGCGCAAATGGTTTGGCGCTTGGCGGTTCGCTGGAAAACGCGGTGGTGGTCGATGGCTCAGATGTTTTAACGCCGGGCGGTTTGCGCCATTCTGACGAGGCCGTGCGCCACAAGATGCTTGATGCTTTGGGCGATTTGACTTTGGCGGGCGCCCCAATTTTGGGCCATTACATCGGACATCGGGCAGGGCACGCGATTACCAATGGTTTGCTGCATAAACTGTTCACCACGCCTGGCGCGGTTGAATTGGTGGTTTGCGATAATACTCTGGTGGAAATACTCCCAGGTGTTGGCGCTACATTAGAAGAATGCGTGCAGGTGGCATGATTATCTAGGCCTGTTGCGGATCAGGCATTTTGCCAGCAAAATTTCTGTGCTACATGGGATCAAAGATCGCGCAATTAGAGATTATAAATCAAACGCAAGAGGAAATGGGCATGTCTTTCGGCAATCTTCGTGGTGTTCGGATTTTGGCAATGGTCTGCTTGCTGACCGTGACGGCGTGCAGCGACTCGAGTACTTTCAACCTTAGTTCAGATGTAGAAGACCTAACCGCCGAGCAGATTTTCCAAAAAGGTGAAAATGAACTTAGTCGGAAAAGGTATAAGGAGGGGGCAGTATTCTTCTCGGAAATAGAGCGGCTCTATCCCTATTCTGAATGGGCCAAGCGGGCGTTGATCATGCAGGCCTACGCCCTGCATCTTGAACCGGTTTATGAGGAAAGCCGCGCTGCTGCGCAGCGCTTTATGGATTTTTACCCAGCGGATGAGGATGCCGCCTACGCGGCATATTTGCTGGCCCTGACCTATTATGACCAAATTGCGGATATTGGCAAAGATCAAGGTGCGACCATTGAGGCGCTGCAAGCTCTACGGGTTGTGATTGAGCAATATCCCAATAGTGACTATGCCAAACCTGCAAAGTTAAAATTTGATCTTGCGTTTGATCAATTGGCGGCCAAAGAAATGGAAATTGGGCGCTATTACCTTAAATCCAAAAATTATGCCGCAGCCATCAATCGCTTTCGCACTGTGGTCGAAAAATTTCAAACCACGGCGCATACCGCCGAGGCGCTTCATCGTCTGGTCGAAGCCTATCTATCGCTTGGACTTGCGCAAGAGGCGAAAACCTCTGCGGCGATTTTGGGCCATAACTACCCTGACAGCAGTTGGTATAAAGACAGCTATGCTTTGCTTGGCACCTTGGGGCTCTCACCTGGGGCCTCTGGTACAGGCTGGCTAAGCCAAATTTACCGTCAGGTGCTGAAGGGACAATGGCTGTGATCCAACCAATAGCAGTTCGTAAAAAGGTCTAAACGGAAAGATGCTCAAGGGTTTAACGATCCGCGATATGTTGATCATTGATCATCTCGAGCTTCAGTTCGAAGCCGGTTTGAATGTTTTGACTGGTGAAACCGGGGCGGGTAAGTCCATTTTGCTTGATTGTTTGGGGTTTGTGCTTGGCTGGCGCGGGCGCGCTGAACTGGTGCGCAAGGGTGCAGATCAGGGCGAGGTAGTTGCCTGGTTTGAGCTTTCTAGAAATCATCCGGCGCATCAGGTTCTGGACGAAGCTGGCTTGCCGTTGTCGGAAGAATTAATCCTGCGCCGGGTCAACAGCAATGAAGGCCGCAAAACTGCATGGGTCAATGACCGCCGTGTGTCCGGCGAGGTGTTGCGGTCGCTTTCGCAGCATTTGGTCGAACTGCATGGACAGCATGATGATCGTGGTCTTTTGGATGCCAAAGGTCATCGGCCTTTACTGGATGCATTTGGCGCATACAGCCCGCAATTAGACCAAACTGCTGAAGCTTGGTCGAGCCTGAGCGCGCTGCAAAAATCGGTTGCACAAACCGAGGCAGAGCTTGAGGCCTTGCAGGCGGAAGAGGATTTTTTGCGCCATGCGGTGGCCGAGCTTTCGGCGCTTGATCCGCGCCCGGGCGAAGAGGCTGAACTGGATGCAAAGCGTAGGATGATGCAATCGGCCGCGCGTATTCGCGAAGATGTGGCAAAAGCCCAAGCGGCGCTTGGACGTGAGGGAGCAGAAGGCTTGGTCGCTGACGCATCACGGTGGCTGGACGGGGTGCTGGAAAAGGCTGGTCCGCATTTGCAAGCTCCAATAGCGGCACTTGAACGGGTGATGGTCGAATTGCAGGAAGCGCAGAGCGGGATTGAAGCCTGCCTACACGCATTGGATTTTAATCCCGAAGAGCTTGAGATCACCGAAGAGCGTTTGTTTGCCATTCGTGGATTAGCGCGCAAACATCAGGTGCCGATTGAAGAATTAAGCACCCTTTGTACCACGTTAAGCACCCGTTTGGCAGCATTGGACAACAGCAGCCAAACCCTTGATCAACTGCGCGCAGATTTGTCCGCGGCGCAAAGCGGATATCATACGGCCAGCACAGAGCTAGGCCAAGCACGCCGCGCAGCAGCGGAACAACTTGACGCGGCGATGGCCACCGAATTGCCGCCCCTAAAGTTAGAGCGCGCAGTTTTTGAAACCCAGGTTAGCCCCGGCGCCGAGGGACCAGCCGGGGCTGATCAGGTTGCATTTTGCGTGGCAACAAATCCCGGCGCGCCCTCTGGTCCGCTGGCTAAGATTGCATCGGGGGGTGAGCTAAGCCGCTTTATGCTGGCGCTGAAAATGTGTCTTAGCACCGGCCGGTCTCAGGCCACCATGATGTTTGACGAAATTGACCGCGGGGTTGGCGGGGCGACGGCTGATGCCGTGGGGCGTCGGCTTTCCCGTCTGGCGGCTGAGGGGCAGATATTGGTTGTGACCCATTCGCCGCAGGTGGCCGCCTGCGGTCAAGCGCATTTTCAGGTCATCAAAGAACAAGCCGCAGATCAAACCCGCTCTGTGGTGCGCGCGCTTAACACAGATGAGCGGGTCGATGAGATCGCCCGGATGATCTCCGGCACCCAGATCACTACCGAGGCAAAAGCGGCGGCCAAAGCTTTGTTGAAAGGGTCGTAATACTTGCCAAATGTGCCTCCTGCGGGAGTATTTTGGCAAAGAAAAAATATGCCTAGTTCTGCTGGACGAGTTTGCCGGGATTGAGAATGTTTTGCGGATCAAGCTGGCGTTTGAGATCGCCCATAAGGCCCCAGGCAGGGCCATGTTCCTGATCCATAAATTTGAGCTTGCCCATGCCCACGCCATGTTCGCCCGTGGCAGTGCCGCCAAGGCGCAAGGCCCGGTCCACCATCCGGTCAGACAGGCGTAGTGCCGCGCTGTGCTCGGCTGCATTCTTTGGATCAATCAGCAAGATTGCATGAAAATTACCATCCCCGACATGGCCTAAAATCGGGCCTGTGATCGGGGTGCCCGCAATATCGGCGCGGGTCTCTTCGACCGCTTCGGCCAGTCGAGAGATGGGCACGCAGATGTCGGTCACTATGGCGCGTGCGCCGGGGCGGGAGGCCAAAATGGCATAATAGGCATTGTGGCGAAGGGTCCAGAGCGCACTGCGCTCTTCGGTTTGTGAGGACCATTGAAAGGCTTCGCCGCCCTCGGCTGTGCAAATCTCGCCAAAAATGCGGGCGTGCTCGGCGACGCTTTGCGCAGAGCCGTGCAACTCGAACAAAAGATGCGGTTTTTCCGCCATCTCAGCGCCGGCGTAAAGATTAAACGCTGCTGCAGTGGCGGCATCAACAAATTCAAGCCGCGCCATTGGCAGGCTGAGCTGGATCGTATCCACCACAGCGCGCACGGCTTGGTCCATCCGTTCAAAGGCGACGATCCCGGCGCTGATGGCTTCGGGCTGGGGGTGCAGCCGCAGGCCAATTTCTGTGATCAGCCCCAAGGTGCCCTCGGAGCCGACAAAGAGGGCAGTTAGATCATAACCGGCGGCTGTTTTGCGGGCGCGGGTTCCGGTTCTAATCACCCGGCCGTCTGCAAGCACCACCTGAAGGCCAATAACATTGTCGCGCATGGTGCCATACCGCAGGGTGGTTGTCCCGCTGGCCCGTGTCGCCGCCATTCCGCCGATTGAGGCATTGGCGCCCGGATCCACCGAGAAAAATAGCCCGCTATGGCGCAGCTCAAGGTTCAGCGCTTCGCGCGTCAGGCCGGGTTGAACCACGGCGTCCATATCATCGGGGTTGACATTCAACACTTTGCTCATGCGGGAAAAATCAACCGTCACACCGCCGCGCGGCGCTGAGGTATGCCCTTCTAGCGATGTGCCGGTGCCCCATCCGATCACCGGGCAGACATGTTTTGCACAAATGCGCATCACTTGCTGAACCTCTTCGGTGCTTTCAACATAGGCAACAGTATCTGGTGGCATCTGGGGGAAATAGCTTTCCGAGCGGCCATGAAGATCGCGGTCTGAAGCTGAACGGCTAAGCCGCTTTTGCAGCAATTGCTCAAGGGCAGTGAGGGCAGAAGCGTTTGTCATCGCGGGCTCCTAAGTGGCTTATGCCCAAAGGTAACCCCGAATTAAGCCAATAAAAAGACCGAAAAACCTGCCTTAAACACTCGACTGTCTGGATTGGGACACACCGGCCAAAAGACTGCAGGCTTTATTTTTTCCGCAGTGCAGGACTGTTATAAGCGGCTTCAGAGATTTTCAAAGAGCACTCATCTAAAGCCCAGTGTGGCCGTTATTGATAACGCGGTGTCATCAACCGACCGTTACGTTATCGTTTGTGAAAAAGGCAATATGCCCGGCAATAGCAGCTACGGCCGGATTTGGGGTTTCATAGCTCCAACCGGCGTTTTTCAAAGTGGTACTTTTAGTGACAATGGAAAAATAGTTGGCTTTGCCTTTGTGTCTGCATTGGCTGGTTTTGGCGCTGCGGTCCAGAAACACCATTGCCACATCTTTTCGGGGAAAATAAATCACCGGATCAAGGCCGTTTTCAACCAGTTCTAGCGCTGCATTGCTTTCGCCGATAATCGCGCCGCCAGCGCGCACTGTCCAGGTTCCCCCCGCTTTTGATATTCGAATAGGTGAGGTCATAAAGCCCCTTTTCAGCAAGTAATTTCTGCGATTAGTTATAATAAAATGTATTAAAGCGGCCGTGTGGCCTGTTCTAACCATAGCCTAGAATTGGCGCTAAGGCGATGACCGATTTTGTCGCGGCAGGTTTGGTGATAGGCATTAAGCCATATTTTCTCTTGCTCAGACAGCATTTCACACGCAATCAAGCGCAAGTCAATCGGCACAAATGTCAGTGTTTCAAATTCGTACAGGGCCTTGATATTGCCCTCTTCTGGGACCTCTGAAGACTGCACCACCAATAGGTTTTCGGTGCGAATGCCAAACTGGCCCTCTTGGTAAAACCCGGGCTCGTTCGATAAGATCATACCTTCTTGAAAGGCCACTGTGGACTGACGCGATAGACGCTGTGGGCCTTCGTGCACACTTAGAAACTGGCCCACGCCGTGGCCGGTTCCATGATTAAAGTTCTGACCGGCCGCCCAAAGCGCGGCGCGGGCAAAGGCATCAAGATCGCGTCCGGCGATGCCGGCGGGAAACCGCAGCCTCGAAATGGCGATCATTCCCTGCAAAACCCGGGTGAATGCGCGTTTGACCGCATCCGGCTGCGTCCCGACCGCGATGGTGCGGGTGATATCTGTGGTGCCGTCCAAATATTGACCGCCGCTGTCGACCAGCATGACCTCGCCCTCTTTGAGTTGGCGGTTGCTGTCCTGTGTGACGCTGTAATGCGGCAGGGCGGCATTGGGGCCGCTGGCGGAAATGGTATCAAAGCTAATGTCAGTCAGTGCTGGATCTGCACGGCGAAAACCTTCAAGCGCCACGGCGACATCTATTTCGCTTAATGTCCCGAGCGGCTGAGCATCCAGCCAGCACAAAAATTCGCACATGGCTGCAGCATCGCGCAAATGCGCAGCCCGCGCCTGCGCCAGCTCGACAGAGTTCTTGCAGGCTTTTGGCAGGATGGCCGGGTCTTGCGCCCGCTGGACCACAATGCCTGCGGTGCTCAGAATGCTGGCCACCGCCATGGGCACATTATCGGGATCGATGCGCACGGTTCCTGTCAAAGTGGCAAGATATTCACCAAAACTATCCGGTGTGTGCACGCGGATATCAGGCCCAAGATGTTCGCCAATTTGCGACAGCTTATCTGCGGCCATGAATAAATCGGCACTGGCATCGCTGTGCAATATCACAAAACCATGGGCGATTGGCACATGGCTGACATCGCCGCCGCGCATATTGAGCAGCCATGCCAGACTGTCAGGCAGGGTGATGACCGCCGCATCTTGGCCCGCGTCCTTGAGCACGCGCGCGATCTCCTGACGCTTTTGCAGATGGGTTTTGCCGGCGTATTTTTCCTCATAGGCAAAAGCCTTTGCCATGGGCGTGTCTGGTTGATCCGGCCAGATGAGATCAATTAAATTTTCGCAGGGGCTGAGCGTTATGCCGCTACCGTCCAAGGCTTTGGAATAGCCTTCAATTTCGCTCAGTGTATGCAGCCAAGGGTCAAAGCCAATAGTGCCCTCGGTCACGTTGCCGCGAAGCCAGTCGGGCAGTTTAACCTCGGGCCAGTCGACCGGTGTAAACACATCTCGAACCTGGGTTTTAACTTGAACACGGTAACGCCCATCGACAAAAACACCTGCGCATGTTGGCAGAACCGCGCAGAAACCAGCCGAGCCAGTGAACCCAGTAAGCCAGGCCAGCCGTTCATCGCGCGCCGCAACATATTCGCCCTGATGCACATCGGCGCGCGGCACTAGGTAGCCTGTAAGATCGCGCGCGGCGATTTCGTTACGTAATTTGTTCAGGCGCTCTGGCCCTTGATCGGGGTCGGATTGATTGTCAAAACTCTGATACAGCGCTTCTGTCATGTTCTAACCGGTCTTGCGCAAACCCATCGCGCGAGCGCGGGCGCGTGGATCAGTGTCAAACAGCGCGGCAAGCTGTTCGGTCATTGCGCCCGCCAATTGCTCGACATCGGTGATGGTGACCGCACGTTCATAATACCGCGTCACATCATGGCCAATACCAATGGCCAGCAATTCAACGGCCTTGCGCCGTTCCACCATCGCAATGACATCGCGCAGGTGTTTTTCAAGATAATTTGCAGCATTGACCGACAAAGTGCTGTCATCCACGGGAGCACCATCCGAAATGACCATCAGAATCTTGCGTGCTTCGGGGCGATTGGCCATGCGGCGATGGGCCCATTCCAGTGCTTCGCCGTCGATATTTTCCTTAAGCAGTCCCTCTTTCATCATCAGCCCGAGGTTTGAGCGCACGCGCCGCCACGGCGCATCGGCGCCTTTGTAGATGATATGGCGCAAATCGTTCAGCCGCCCGGGTTGCTGCGGCCGGCCTTCGTTCAGCCAGTGCTCGCGGCTTTGCCCGCCTTTCCACGCACGGGTGGTAAAGCCCAAAATCTCGACCTTGACGTTGCAGCGCTCGAGCGTGCGCGCCAGAACATCGGCGCAGATGGCAGCAATGGAAATCGGACGCCCGCGCATCGAGCCGGAGTTGTCCAGCAACAGCGTCACTACAGTATCGCGAAATTCCGTGTCCTTTTCCATCTTGAAGCTGAGCGGAGTGGTCGGTGTGCTGACCACGCGCGCCAAACGCCCCGCATCCAGAATGCCCTCTTCAAGATCAAACAGCCAACTGCGATTTTGCTGCGCTTGAAGCCGGCGTTGTAGTTTGTTGGCCAGACGGGCCACCGCGCCCTTGAGCGGCTCAAGCTGTTGGTCCAAGTAGGCGCGCAGCCGTTCAAGTTCGACCGGTTCGGCCAAATCCTCGGCTTTGATTTCTTCGTCAAAGTTCTGTGCGTAAACCTTATAGTCCGGGTCTGCTTCGGACACCGGCAGCGGCGCGGGTGGTTCTTGCGGCGCATCACCTTCGGGCATTTCGGCATCATCGTCTATTTCGTCGTCCGCGCTGTCATCTAGGCTAATTTGCGCCGCCGTGGGGTCTTGTTGTTCATCCTGACTTTGCTCTGGGTTGGCATCGGCCTCATCTTCGGAGCTTTCGTCCTGTCCGGTGCTGTCAGGATCTTGATCATCTTCTTCGGTTTGGTCGGCGTCGTCCTGTGCTTCGTCGTCCATCTCATCGGGGTCATCGCCCAGTTGATCGCCATATCCAAGATCAGAAATGATCTGCCGTGCAAAACGGGCAAAATCGGCCTGATCGGACAGAATGTCGTTGAGATTGTTCAACTGGTCGCTGGCCTGACCTTCGATAAAATCGCGCCACAGCTCCATCACATTTTGCGCTCCGGCCGGCAGATCACGGCCGGTTGCCAGATGGCGGATCAAATATCCGGTGGCGGTCGCAAGCGGGGCATCTGCGCGATCAGTGATCTGCTCATAGCCTTTCTGCGTGGCCTCCGCGCCAATTTTCGCGTCAATATTGCCTGCTGTTCCGGGCATATCACGCGCGCCCATGGCTTCGCAGCGCGCCACTTCCATTGCCTCATAAAGCTCTTGGGCAATGCTTCCTTGCGGGCAGTATTTACTGTGGGTTGCATCATTGTGATATTTTCGGTGCAGCGCCAGCGCATCGGCGGTTCCGCGCGCCACGAGAACTTCATCACGGCTCATCCGGCGGCTGACCTGCGGCAACCGCATGGTGTCGCCCGACACGCCTGAGGGATCGACCGAATAGGTGACCGACAGTTCAGGATCATCAGCCATCACTTTGGTGGCCTCGGCAAGGGCCTTTTTAAAAGGATCGGCTGGGTTGTCGGAGTGCTGTGCCATTGGCCAAGTCTCGCTCACTCGAAAAAAATTACAAGCCCAAAGCGCAGTTTATTTAAAGGCCTTGTGCCATGTGCGCCCGCGCCCAAAGGCGCGGATCGCGAATGCTTAGCCCATACTAACGCTGGCTGCGCTTTCTGGCAGCTCTTCGTCAAAACAGCGCTGATAAAATTCTGCCACGGTCTGGCGTTCCAATTCGTCGCATTTGTTCAGGAACGAAAGCCGGAACGCATAGCCAAGGCTGTTGCGGAAAATTTCGGCGTTCTGCGCCCAGTTAATAACTGTGCGCGGGCTCATCACCGTGGACAGATCACCGTTCATAAACGCAGTGCGGGTCAGATCGGCAACAGTGACCATCTGCTTGACCGTTTTACGTCCGGCCTCGGTGTTGTAATGCGGCGCTTTGGCCAGCACAATCGCGGTTTCCGCCTCAATGGAAAGATAGTTCAATGTGGCCACCAAGGACCAGCGGTCCATTTGCGCTTGGTTGATCTGCTGGGTGCCGTGATAAAGCCCTGTGGTATCGCCAAGGCCGACGGTGTTGGCCGTGGCAAACAAACGAAACTGCGGATGCGGCGTGATAATTTCGTTCTGATCCATCAAGGTCAGCTTGCCATCATGCTCAAGCACCCGCTGGATCACAAACATCACGTCGGCGCGGCCGGCGTCATATTCATCAAACACAATCGCAACCGGATTGCGCAGCGCCCAAGGCAGGATACCTTCGTGAAACTCGGTGACCTGCAAGCCGTCTTTCAGCTTGATCGCATCCTTACCGATCAAATCGATACGGCTGATGTGACTATCAAGATTGACCCGCACCGCCGGCCAGTTGAGCCGCGCTGCAACCTGTTCAATATGGGTTGATTTTCCGGTGCCGTGATAGCCTTGGATCATTACCCGGCGATTGTGCGAAAACCCTGCCAGAATTGCCAGTGTTGTGTCCGGATCAAATTTATAGGTCGGATCAATTTCGGGGACGCGCTCGCCCCCCGCGGTGAACCCTTTCACCACCATATCGCTATCAATTCCAAAAACTTCGCGGACCGAAATATCTTCGGTTGGCTTTGCAGTCATATCGCTCATGCCATCGGCCATGCCCAAACTTCCTTTTGGCAAAAATAATCCCTGATGTGGTGCAACATAACGCGGATAAGGGCAAGGGGAAGTCCAAATTATTTTTTCCTAAAACGCAAGAATACTGCAAGCTTGATCAGATCACGCGATTGTGGCCCGATGTGACTTGAGAAATGGGCGGAAAAAACCACATCATACGGCAGGAGGTACCCAAATGACTCGACGTGATTTTTTTGCGACAACTGCCATGGCCGGGCTTATGGGCCGCGCAGCTTGGGCGAATGAAGAGGAAATCTTTGAAGTAACGCGAAGCGAGGACGAATGGAAAGCCATGCTCAGCCTGCTTGAGTATAAAGTCATGCGCAAAGAGGGCACCGAGCGGGCGTTTACCTCACCACTGGATAAAAACTATGCCGATGGAATGTATCATTGCCGCGGATGCGATTTGGGGCTTTACAGCTCTGAGCATAAATTTGACAGCGGCACTGGCTGGCCGAGTTTCTGGCAGGCACAAGCGAACTCGGTCGAAACCCGTATTGACCGCAAGTTTTTTATGACCCGCACCGAATGCCATTGCCGGCGCTGCGGCAGCCATCTGGGTCATATCTTTGATGATGGCCCTGCGCCCACCGGTATGCGCCACTGTATCAACGGGGTCTCGCTTGTGTTCAAAGCGGCCTGAGGCTAAGCTTTTATGCCTCTGCCGGCTTGGCGTCAGTGGCCAGCCGGTAGGGTTCTTCGATTGGTAGCAACTCAGCTGTGGCAATCGCTTGATCCGCCCAGGCGCGGACCGCAGGGTGATCGCACACAGAGCTGATATAGCTTTGGGTCGTTTCAAGCGAAGTGGGCAAGGCAAAATACTTTAGCCGCATCACAACCGGCGCAAAATAGGCGTCTACTGCGCTAAACCCGCCACATAAAAACGGACCGCCCGATAGATCCATGCAATCCGCCCAAGCCGCTTCGATCCGCGCCACATCGGCGCGCACTTGCGGCTGATCGTGCCAGATAATCGCCCCTGCATGGCTAAGATCAGCGCCGATGTTCATACCGCAGTGATTACGCAATGCATTGAAACCACTATGCATTTCGGCGCAAAGGTTGCGCGCCTGTGTGCGCAGAGCAAGATTGTTTGGCCACAGTGAAGATCGGTAAATTTTTCGGCGATATACTCAAAAATCGACAGGGTGTCATTGATCACCAGTGACTCGCCGCGCCGGTTTTGCACATCATCATCCACCAATATTGGCACATTGCCGGTCGGCGATAGCGCAAGGGCGGTTTGTTTGAATTCGCTGTCCTTCGCAAAGCTGTCAAACCGGATCAGCTTTTCCTCAAACGCGATATCATAAGCGCGCAGCAGCACACCCGGGCGCATTGACCAGCTGGAATAATTCCGATTTCCTACGTAAAGGCATAATCCCATAGCGCCGCTCCTTTTAATCACCAATAAACAGGTTAGCGGCGAAAAAGGGTATGTAAAGAACTACTTAAAGTTGCGGCTGTCTTTGATTTGATCCCAAGCCCAGACCACTTCTTGCAGCTGCTCTTCTTGGCTGCGGTCGCCGCCGTTCATATCCGGGTGCAGCACTTTGATCAGCGCCTTATAGGCTTTGCGCACATCGGCTTTGGACCAGTTGTCCTGCGCTTCTAGAATTTCTACGGCGCGGCGCTCGGTCGGCGGCAGGCGGCGGCTGCCGGTGGTGGCTTTGCCGGGGTTCTTGGTGGCATTTTCGCCTAAAACCTGATGCGGGTCTTCGATGCCCAGCCGCGCCCATGCGCGCGCTTCGGGGTCGCGAAAGTCGCGGGTTTCACGCTCCCAGACTTTGTCCTTGGACATCTGGGCGTTCAACTCGGCTTCTGTGGTGCCGTTGAAAAAGTTCCATTTTAGATTGTACTCGCGCACATGCTCTTTGCAGAACCAGTAAAAGTCATCCAAAACATCGGGCGCTTTGGGCGCGCGAAACTTGCCAGCTTCGGCGCATCCTTCGTGTGCACAGGGCCGCACTGATGTATCGGAGGCACCGGACATGCTGCGGCGGCTGCGCGGATTTTTCTTCTTCGCAGCAGAAACCGACATGTCAAAACCAAAAGGATCGGATTTTGTCATTTTCGCACCTTTTCGACTCAAGGAGATCATCATAGAGTTTCTGGAGATAATTTGAAGGGGGTGGCGAAAAAAAATGTCCAGAACCGAAGAAATAAAACGCCGGCTCGACGCTGCCTTTACGCCGCAGTTAATTGAGGTCGTCGACGAAAGCGAACAGCACCGCGGCCATGCAGGGTTTCAAGAGGGCGGCGAAAGCCATTTTCGGGTACGTTTGCGCGCTGCCAGTTTTGCCGGACAAAGCCGGATTGCCCGCCACCGCGCGGTGCATGCGGCGCTTGGCCGTGAACTGATGACAGCCATTCACGCCTTGGCGCTTGAGCTGGATTTGCCCGAAAACACGTAAAATCGGCACATCTTTATTGCGTCGGTATCGCGTCTTTATTGCAGAGGTCCGTTTTGGGGGCGCCAGAACACTGCAAATGGTCCCAAAGCACCCCCAAAATTAGGCACTGGTGCTAGGATGAAAGACGCGCCTAGAGCCCCAGTTTGGCGCTGACCAGTTCATTCACCGCCTTTGGATTGGCTTTGCCGCCCGTGGCTTTCATCACCTGACCGACGAACCAACCGGCCAGTTTCGGATTGGCCTTGGCCTTTTCCACCTGCGCGGGATTGTCGGCGATGACCTGATCCACGGCCGTTTCAATGGCGCCGGTATCGGTGACTTGTTTCATGCCGCGCGCATCAACGATCTCGGCCGGATCGCCGCCATCGCTATAGACAATTTCAAACAGGTCCTTGGCGATTTTGCCGCTGATATCGCCCTTGGCTATCAGGTCAATAATGCCACCCAGTTGATCGGGGCTGACCGGGCTATCGGTAATGTCACAGTCATCTTTTTTCAGATGGCCAAACAGCTCGTTGATCACCCAGTTTGCCGCCATTTTGCCATCGCGCCCTGCGGCCACGGCTTCAAAATACCCTGCGGCGTCCAATTCGGCGGTGAGCACGTTGGCATCATATTCCGACAGGCCGAAATCGCACATGAACCGCGCCTTTTTCTGATCGGGAAGCTCGGGAAGACTGGCGGCAATTTCATCCACCCAGGCCTGTTCAATTTCCAAAGGCAAAAGATCGGGGTCCGGAAAATAGCGGTAATCATGCGCTTCTTCTTTCGAGCGCATTGACCGGGTTTTGCCCTTATCGGGATCATAAAGCCGGGTTTCTTGATCCACTGTGCCGCCTGCTTCGACGATTTTAATCTGGCGGCGGGCTTCGACCTCAATCGCGGCTTGGATAAAGCGCATCGAGTTCATGTTTTTAATTTCGCAGCGGGTGCCAAGATGGGAAAAATCGCCGCTTTCCATATATTTTTCGTATTGCCCGGGCCGGCAAATCGACACGTTTACATCGGCGCGCAGATTGCCGTTTTGCATATTGCCATCACAGGTGCCCAGATAGCGCAGGATCTGGCGCAGTTTGACGACATAGGCGGCGGCCTCTTCGGGGCCGCGAATATCCGGCCGGCTGACAATTTCCATCAGCGCCACGCCGGTGCGGTTGAGATCGACAAACGACATGTTGGGGTCCATGTCATGCACGGATTTGCCGGCGTCCTGCTCCATATGGATGCGCTCGATGCGCACCCTTCGGGCCACGCCGGGGGCCATGTCGACGATCACTTCGCCTTCGCCCACGATCGGATGGTAGAGCTGGGATATCTGATAGCCCTGCGGCAGGTCCGGATAGAAATAGTTTTTGCGGTCAAAGGCCGAATGCAGGTTGATTTCGGCCTTCAGCCCAAGACCGGTGCGCACCGCCTGCTCAACACAGAACTCGTTGATCACCGGCAACATCCCGGGCATGGCCGCATCCACGAAAGCCACATTGGAGTTGGGCTCATTACCAAATTCTGTCGAGGCGCCGGAAAACAGTTTGGCGTTTGAGGCGATCTGGGCGTGCACCTCCATGCCGATCACCAATTCCCAGTCGTGCTGCGCACCGGCGATGGTTTTCGGTTTTGGGGCCTCAGAGGTCAGATCAAGCATGTTGGTCACCTGGTGTTTGCTGTTAGGGTGGGTGTAGCCAAACCAGCGCAGGGTTTCAATCATCTTTGCACGGCGTGAGCTGCGCTTTTCAAATTGCGCTGGGCAAATTGCCTAACCGCGACTTTTGTTCTGCCGATGGGCGAGAATGCGCACTGCGGTTTCTTCGCCCAGATCTTTGCGCGCTTCGGTTCCAAGATCACCGGGGATACCCAAACCCCGCGGCAGCGCATCGGCCCAGACCAAAGGGTGAATTTCGCGCAGCTGGGTTTCGATGATCCAGTCAGCAGCTTCATTCAGTTGAAGCCGTCTGCGCCGCCCGGAAAAGTTTTCACGGCCCGGGGCTGGTTGCACCAGGGTGACTGCGGTGAAGGCGGCAAAAAGGTTTGCCGTGTGTTGGTCATTACAGCGATCAAGAATATCAATCACCGCCTCCATAAATAAATTAAGATCGAGCACGCCAAACGCGCCGGCATCTTGGCGCAGAGCATCCAGATAGACCCAAGCATAGGCTCCTGTGCCCCAAAGCTTGCGGGTGTGCTCAAGTGCTTTTAGTGCCCAGGTATTCAGCATCTCGTAGTTACCAAAGCGTCCGGGCAGCAAATTCGTACCAAAGCTGCGTAAATACTGCGCCGTCTTTGGGTCCAAACTGACCAAGGTCTCATAGAGTTTGGTCATCGAGGCTTTGGGGTTTTCCTGCGCGGGCAGAGCGGCGCATTTTGTAGCCGCCAAGGCCGGCGCATTGAGCCGTCTGGCATCAAACGGATCAAGCAGCGCTCGCGCGATTTTGAAGTGGTGGTGCTGGGCATTACGGCTAACCTCGGCGTTAGGCTGTGGGCTGTAGTGCTGCCAAACCCAGGCCGCATCCATATGCGTGTAGGCCACAATCATGGCGATGCCGTAATCTTTCGGATTGGCATCCGCGATGGCCTGATAGGCAGAGAGCCCATCAGTATTGGGCGAGGTATTTTGATCCTCAAGCGATCGGCGGATCGGTTGGACAATGTCACCGCGCGCGCCTCGGGTGAGCAATTCGCTAATCGGAGTTCCGCCGCTGGTCATGGCCCGCATTTCATCAAATTGCTGAATTTCAACACTCAGCTGGGTCCAGCTTTCCTGACGTATCAGTTTCTGGCCGCGATACAGATACCAGTCCCGCTCCATTTGCTCTTCGGATTTATCAATCACCGGCAGGCCAAGTTGGTCTGTAAGCGCACCAAGCTCAGCTGCTGTGACCGCGGTTCGTGGCTCGGTCTGGATGGTTGAAATCAGCGCCCGTTCTGCCGATAGCGTGTCTTGGCCAAAGGCGTGCTGAAGCTTCCGGAAAAGATGTTTTGCTTGTGTCATGCGATCTACACTTGCCTTTCGTTTCGGAAACTATTTTTTAGTATTGGCAGCAGTTTTTGGCCGAAAAAGGCAAACCCGAAACTTTTATTTATTGAGCGCACAAATATCAAAAAGAAATTTTTGCGCAACCCCGCCTATTCCTTTGGGAAAAACATTAGGTTTTCACCTTAACTATATGATTTAAAATATATTATACCATATTATGAGAGGTTTTTCCTAGTTCTCTCACTGTTTGCTGTGCTTTTCATCGCAAGAGTGATTGGGCAAATTTAAACTGCGATTGTGGTGAACCGAAGAAAATTTTGTTTTTTGATTCCAGATTAAAAGCGGATTATTTTGCATAAATTCACATAAATAATACCAAAGTGATAAGAGATCTCACCTACATATTTAGTGCAAGCGACACCGGTTTTCATTATGGCATGTCTTATCGATCTAACATCCGGTTGACCATTTCAGTGCTGTCGCGGCTAAGCCCGTCACTGCCCAAAAGCCGCTCTAGGTTGGCGCGGATCATGGATTGCCGTTGCGGGTCAAATTGTCCGAGGGTTTCAAATACACCGCACAAGCGCGCGGCCAATTG
>CBFHXE010000040.1:0-24526 GCA_965659715.1 uncultured Paracoccaceae bacterium
TATGATCTTGCAAAATGCCGCCTTGGGTGAAGTCCAATGTGCCGGTCAGCCCGAAGGTCCAGATGATGGCGACAAGCTGCAAACCGATTGAGGTTGAAATCAGAACACCTAGATAGGTCCGCGCCCCCTTGATGGCCTCTGGCGTACCTTTATGCGCGACCAGCGGATAAGTCGATAATGTCAGCGCCTCGTAAAACAAAAACAAGGTGAACATATTGGCGGCAAAAGCGATCCCCATCACCGAGAAGATCGCAAAAGAAAAACAGGCAAAAAACCGAGCGTGATTGTCTTCTTTATTGGCGCGCATATAGCCTATGGCGTAGATATGCGTGACAATCCACAAACCAGACGCCAAAAGCGCAAACATCAAGCCCAGTGGTTCGACATTAAAGGCCAGATCAAGCCCCGGCAGAACTTCAAATAGAACCAAAGGCGCGGTTGTTTGATTGCCCACGTTGTAAAGGATGACCAATACCACGGCAAAAGTCGCAGCTGCGATCACAAAGGTCAGACCATCACGCAGATTATCACGGTGGCGCATTACCAAATTCAGCACAACTGCCACAGCCGGAAGGATCATTGACAAAAGTATAGCTGTTGAGGTGTCCATTCCCATCGTCTGCCCTACTCCATACCCGTTGACCCGGCCAAAAGTCCTTCGGCCGCAGTTCTAGATGCACTCAGGGTCAAATCGCTATCAAGACCAAAATAAATACACGCAAGCGCCATGATCCAAAGCGGGATCAACATGCTCAAGGGCGCTTCACGCGCAGTTACTTCTTGCGACGGTTCTGTGAGGTAAAGCGTTTCGATCATCCGCCAGACATAGATCACTGCCAACAACGAAGAGGCAACAATCAACACTGCAATCGGCCACCACCCGGCCTCAAGTGCTGCCTGCACCAACAACCATTTGCTGATAAATCCAGCGGTTCCAGGAATACCAATTAAGGACATCCCCGCGATGACCATGGCCGCGCTGGTCCATGGCATGTTTTTGCCAAGGCCGTTCAGATGATAATAGAACGACCCACCCGATCGAAGCACGAAAATGCCAACGCCCATAAACAAAGCCGCTTTGGTAATTCCGTGGTTGAACAGTTGGATCATAGTGGCCATCAAGCCGGCTTGTGAGAAAAATGCGATGCCAAGCAGCATATACCCGATCTGTGCAATACTGGAATAGGCCAGCATACGCTTAAAGTCGCATTGAAAGATTGCCGTGAAAGACGCCGCAAACATGGCCACCAATGCAAACGGCAAAATGATCACTTCAAGTGTTGGAACCTGAGAAATAAATCCCGGTTGGAACACGCTGAACATAAACCGAAGAAGGACATAGATTGCCACTTTGGTCGCTGTTCCAGCCAAAAACGCAGTGATTGCTGAGGGCGCAAATGTATAGGCATTCGGAAGCCACAGATGCAGCGGGTAAATTGCGACTTTAAGCCCGACGCCGACGACGATAAAGGCAAAGGCTGCGCGGACCGTTCGACTGTCTGATTGATCGGCGATCCGCTCGGCGAGATCAGCCATGTTCAACGTGCCGGTCGCCATATAAAGAAAGCCGATCCCTATGACAAAAAATGTCGCGCCAATGGTGCCCATGATCAGATAATCATAAGCAGCCGTCAAAGCCCGTTTGTCGCGATGCGATCCCTGTGCAATGAGCACATAGGTGGACAAAGACGAGATTTCCAAAAACACAAAGACGTTAAAGGCATCCCCTGTGATCACAACACCCAAAAGCCCGGTTAGACTCAGCAAATATAGCGCATAAAGCAAGGTTGTACTGCGGCGCGGTATCTCTGCTTCAAAGCTGGCGCGGGCATAAGGCAGGATCACTGTGCTAATGCCAGAAACTAAAAACAGCACGAATGCGTTGGCGGCATCTACACGGTATTCAATGCCCAAGGGCGGCGCCCAGCCTCCGATATGATAGGATATATAACTGCCATCAAGGACCTCAAGCAGCAGCAAACAGGCAATCACAAATGCTATTGCACTTGCGGCAAAAGCTATTGGCCACGCCAGACGGCGGCTGCCCAGAACCACCACCAACGGTGCGGCAACAAACGGCACAAGAACCTGGAGGATCGGCAGATGATCTGTCAATGTAAGCGCAACGTGGTGAACTTCTTGGGCGGCCATCAGCTATGCTCTCCTGCAGCCTGCTCTGATGCCCATTGCTCACTTTTAAGCACAGCATTTTCAATCTCGGCAATCTGGTCTTCTTCAATCGAATGGTATTCTTCTCGGATCCGGATGATCAACGCCAATCCAAGCGAGGTTGTGGCAATACCAACAACAATCGCTGTAAGGATCAAAACATGCGGCAATGGATTTGAATAAGCGACCTCTGGATCAATTTTCATATCCAAAGGAAAAATCGGGGCCGTTCCGCCCGCGACCTTTCCGATTGAAATATAGAGCATGAAAACCGAGGTCTGGAAAATATTCAAACCGACGATTTTTTTTACCAAATTGCCCTTGGCTACAACGATATAAAGCCCAGTCATCATCAAGACGATGAACAACCAGTAATTCAGATGGCCAATGATAAACTCTAAGGTTCCATTATCCATTATCACCAGTCCTCATCGCTCAGAACCGGCGCTCTGGACGCAAACGCATAATAGACCGCAACCATAACTGCGGTCACGGTAATGCCAACGCCCAATTCAACGATCAAAATTCCATAATGCTGACCATGTTCAGGGTGATGCGGGGCCAGTGCTGCATAATCAAGGTACGCATAGCCTGCAAAAAGACTATAGATACCTGTCCCCGCATAAAGTAGCACACCCAAGGCAATCAACTTATGCACCAGCCAAGGCGGAAACACTTGCTGGGCTTTGTCGAGCGTAAATACGAGCCCATAAATAATGAACCCCGCAGCCATAATCACACCCGCCTGAAACCCACCACCTGGGGAATAATCCCCATGAAATTGGACATAGAGAGCAAATAGGAAAATTGTGCCAACCAACAGCTTGGTGATCACGCGCAAAATCAGATGATGGCGCATTAAGCAGACCCCCCTGTGTCGGGATCGTCGTCCTCTTTTCTTCGGCGGGTGCGAAGCCCGCTGATCAGCATCAAAACGCCAATGCCGCCGGCGAACACAACAGCTGTTTCGCCAAGCGTATCATAGCCACGATACGACGCCAAAATTGCTGTGACCGCATTTGGCACACCAACCTCGTGTGGAATACGCTCTAGATAGTCTGGCCCAACATGAATTTGGGCTGGCGCATCGCTTTGGCCGAAACTTGGCATGTCGAGCGTGCCATAAACCAGCGCAGCTCCGGTCACTAAAACCGCCAGTAAAGGGACAAGTGACGAGCGGTTCGAGCTGCGCTCGGATCGCGCCGTCAGGGCCAGCGTACCAAGCATTAAAACAGTGGAAATCCCTGCCCCAACCGCCGCTTCGGTAAAGGCCACATCAACCGCATCCATAGTGACAAACAACAACGCCGAGACGAGGCTGAAAACGCCCGATAGTGTGACAACCGCAAACAAGCTTCGGGTGCGTACAACCGCCAGCGCGATAACCGTTAGCATGGCAAAAAGCGTTATGTTGATAAAGGTTTCTATTTTGCACCTGTAGCGTTTATTCTTAAGCCTGTCTTGATCTGGTCATGCCGAATCTGTGTCATCAGTTGGGTCATCATCGAAATTCTTCGGGCGCAAACCAGACACCAAGGCCGCATTTGCCACCGCATGGGTCGAGGTCGGGCCGGTGATAAATAAGAATACTCCAATGATCAACAGCTTGACTGCAATCAACCCCCAGCCAGCCTGCACCATCATTCCGGTCAACAACAAAATCACTCCGGCCGACTCGGCAACAGAGGCAGCATGAAGACGCGTCCAAAAGTCGGGGAAACGATAGACACCAATAGCCCCGACTATAACAAAAAAAGAACCTGCTGAAATCAGCGCCCAGCTCAAGATTTCAACAAAAAGTTGCCAACCGCTCATTTGTTGTTTTCCTCTTTGGGGGGTGTCCACATCACATCACCAATGGAGCGGTAGCGGAAAAACTTTAGCACCGCGATGGTGCCAACAAAATTTATCAATGCGTAGAGCAAGGCAATATCAAGAAAATCAGGCCGCCCGGCCAAAAAACCAACCACACCGATAAAAAGAACTGTTTTGGTTCCAAATGCGTTCACGGCCAGTACCCGGTCATACAGGGTAGGACCCTTTATTAATCTGGCCAAAACCAGAAACATCGCCGCAAAAACCGCAAGAGCTGCAAGAGCGAACATTATCTTTGCTCCTCGGCTTCAACAGCGGTTACCCGGCGGTCCATATCCGCCAATGAGGCATCATCATCCGGGCAGTAGCTCAAGGCATGAACCAAAAGTCCGCCATCTTCTGTTTCAACCGAAATCGTCCCAGGGGTCAAAGTAATCGAGTTGGCAAAAATAACCTTAGCAAGATCGGTTTTTTGACTTTGCGGAACAACCAACATTTTTTGGCGGATTGGCATTACAGGCGACAGTATTGTGCGAGTCACCGCCCAATTGGACTTTGCAATTTCTCCGAAGAGCCAGATGATATAACCCAAAAACCGTAGCGGGTTGAGCCGAATTTGAACATGATCGCCATCGACCTTGTCCATGCGCCAAAGAATAACCATAATTAAAAAAACCGAACCCAGCCCAAATCCGATAACCAGCGGCTTATATACGCCAGACATCAAAAGCCATAAAGCCATTAGAAAAATTGCACTTGCAATTGCCTTCAATGTCTTGTCCCCACAAACCCTGTAACGTCAAATCTGAGCCGGCTATCCTAACCAGCTTAAAATTAACCTTCTTTTATCAGATGTATATGTAGAAAGTGAACATATGATTCAATCCAGATCGATAAAATTTCGCACCTTTAATACAAAAATAATCAGGGCTTTGTTGCGGTAAAACCACTACAGGTTTGATTTTTGGTTTGAAAGATCCCCAAATTGCCTCTTTTCACTTTAAGTCCATCAAAGCGAGCAACTTTCTCAGATAACTCAAATACATCCAATGCACCGATTAACACTATAGTGCCTCAAAATCTTCTTGGATAAATGCAAAGCTTATATGTTGGCTTCCAGACGCAGTCTAAGGTCACGCAAAACCGGCAATACTGTGCGCAGCTTTTCCGCGCCCAACTCTCCAACAAAAGAGGACACAACAGGGGCCACGGCAGCCAGCGCTGTTTCGCGCGCCCGTTTACCAGCCGGGCTTAAGGCCACAAGTTTACGCCGCGCATCATCCCAGTCAGGCCGCACATGAATATAGCCAGCAACCTCTAGCTTGTTGAGAGTATTGGTCATTGCGCCGCGGGTAACATGAAAACTCTTGGCCAGTTGCGCAGGTGTTCTTTCCCCGCCGAGGCCTGCCAATTGGTTGAGAACCGAGAAATGCGACAGCTCCATTCCCTTGGGCAAAACCCTTGCCAACCGATTTCGTAGCAACTGGTCGATCGTTAAAATCTCACTGAAAAGTGAAATGGCTAACGGGCTTTGATCATCACTCATGTTCAGGTCCAGAGTACCTTTGCTGCTTAAAAAGCGATGGCACACGCAGATGTGCCCTGTCAACGTCACCAAGGTTTATGTCAACCATACAAAATCCCGTTCCCTCTGCCAAAAGTGTTAGTAACTCTCCCCATGGGGCAACTGCCAAAGTATGCCCATACGTTGTTCTTGGGCGGCCATTTTTACAGCAATGCTCACCGTGTTGAGCCGGTGCCAGAACATAGCAGCCCGTTTCGATCGCACGGGCTCTCAGCAAAGCTTCCCAATGCGCCTGCCCTGTGGTCACCGAAAAGGCCGACGGAACGGAAATAATTTGTGCGCCAGAATATGCAAGATCGCGATATAAATGTGGAAATCGAAGGTCATAACAGATGGTTAACCCTATCAACCCAACATCTGTTCGGCAGACAACCGCCTGATTTCCGGGACGGTAGCCGGCAGATTCTCGATAGCTTTCAGAGCCAGATATCGTAACATCGAACATATGTATTTTATCATAACGCGCTTTGATATTGCCATCCGGATCGATGACAAAACTGCGATTGGCAAAGCGCCCATCCGGGTCATTGGTTTTCAACGCCAATGATCCAATCACGATCCAAGCTTTCGCAGTGCGGGCAACAGAGCGCAGCGCCGCCAGCGTAATATCATCCTGCTCAAGTTGTAATACATCTGCTTGATGCCGACGGCTTGCAGATACACAATTGGTTACTTCAGGTGTTAAAATCAATTCCGCTCCCTGCGCGAGGGCGCTATCAACCAAAGCAAGCGTCGTATCTAAATTTTTCTTTGGCTCATCCGAGCTATTCAGTTGAAGCAGCGCCGCCTTCATAACCCGTTTAAGAGGGGCTCTAACTTGCCAGCATGCTCAAGACTGTAAAGTTCATCACACCCACCGACATGTATATCACCCACAAAGATTTGCGGTACTGTGCGGCCACCTTCTGAACGTTTGGTCATCTCTGCTCTTTTTGCCGGATCTCCTGCAACATCCATTTCCTTAAAGGATACGCCTTTTTTCTTCAAAAGCCGCTTGGCGGCATAGCAATAGCCGCAGGTTTGGGTGGTATAGATTTCAACTTTATTCATTTCACAATCCGCCTCAGTCACCGATTTAACGGTTTTTTTCCGCGCGCGCTAGTACTGCCACATTCACATTTAAAGCGCCTGCTTTTAAACAGGCTTGTGTTGCTGCGTGCAAGGTCGCACCGGATGTCATCACATCATCCACGATCAAAACGTTTTTTCCCATTAATGCTCTCTTTTGCCTTTGGTTCACTTCAATAGCGGCGCTAAGCCGTCTATATCTTTCCTCACAATCGGCTTTTTCAAGGGCTTTTGTATGTACAGGACGTTTCAATGCATTGAGAATATAGGTCAGGTTTGTGTGTTTTGCGAGGGCATGGGCCAAAAGACAGGCTTGGTTATATTTCCGGCGCAGCTTTCGAACCCAATGCAAGGGAACCGGCGTTACAACAGTTTGAGGCGTCAAAATATCATCGCAAGCCTGCGCTAGCCAGCGGCCCGCCGGACCAGCGATATCGGTGCGATCAGAATGTTTGAGACCGAGCACGAGCTTTCGCGCCGTACCTTGATAGATCAATGCGGCGTGTCCATTTTGCCAGGGCCTTGGGGTCAAAATACAATCATCACACTTTGCAAGAGCTGCCGTAGGTTCCCCCGGCAAGGCTGATCCACAAAAATTACAGATAACACCGGTTAAAAAAGGCATCTGCGCCCAACAAGGACCACATAGACCAAAGTCGCTGTCTATGCCCTTTCCGCAGTTCAAACACCGCGGCGGATAAATCATACGTAAAGCGGTTTGAAAATTGACTGGTTTCATCTATGTGTTTTTCATGGCAACAGCACTCTTACTTATCGACCGCAGTACACTTTCAATGCGCCGCGCCCGCACCATAGCGGACCGCGGGTATTTTTTGCATCAAGAAGCGATCGCGGACCTTCAAGATCGCCTTGAAATGATTACCAAACCCTTACCGGATATCGCAATTGTGACCGGCCACCCCGCGCCTTGGGCGAAAGCTTTCCCAACAGCACAGGTTGTACCTGATGATGAGGTCTTGAACCTGTCGCCGAACAGTAACGATTTGGTAATTCATGCAATGTCTTTGCATTGGGCCAATGATCCGCTGGGTCAAATGATCCAATGTCACCGCGCGCTGCGCCCTGATGGATTATTTTTAGCCAGTTTGCTGGGCGGCAAGACATTGCATGAACTGCGTACGGCTTTGGCAGAGGCAGAAACCATCGTGCGCGGTGGGGTATCCCCAAGAGTATTGCCAATGGCCGATATCCGCGATCTGGGTGCGTTGCTTTCAAGGGCAGGTTTCAATCTTCCGGTTGCAGACAGCCACAGTGTGCATGCAACTTATCCTAGCTTGAATGATCTCATGCACGATCTTCGCTCGATGGGCGAAACAAACGCACAATCTGCGCGCTCACGCCAATTCACCCTCCGCCACATGCTGCAAAAGGCAGAAGAAATTTACCGCACCCGTTTCGGGTTGCCCGATGGCCGATTGCCTGCCACATACGAACAAATATGTGTTACTGGCTGGGTGCCCGATGACAGCCATCCCAAACCATTACGGCCCGGTTCTGCAAAAATGCGGCTGGCAGAGGCGTTAAATGTGCCGGAAGTCCCACTCAAAGATTGACCCCGTGCCAGAATAGCTTACATCCACATCGTCCTTTACATCAAACCGGATATCACGCATGCCCGACGCTCTTGCCTCAGCTAAAAGACCAAATAACAGCCCGGCAGATCATCCAAAGGTACCCAACCAGAAGGTGGGTATTCTTTTGGCCAATCTGGGCACACCTGACCACTATGATTATTGGTCGATGCGCCGCTATCTCGGTGAATTTTTATCCGACCGCCGCGTTATTGATTACTCACCTTGGCTCTGGCAACCTCTATTGCAGCTGGTGATCCTGACCTCACGCCCGTTTCGCTCAGGCGCAGCCTACAAATCAATTTGGAATACTGAGGCGGATGAAAGCCCACTGATGACAATTACCAAGGACCAGACCACAAAAATATCAGATGCAATGCACGCGCGGTACGGCAAACGCGTCATGGTGGATTTTTGTATGCGCTACGGTAATCCCTCGACCAAATCAAAAGTCGAAGAGATGACCAAGGCAGGATGCCAGAAAATCCTCTTTTTCCCGCTATACCCTCATTACGCGGGCGCAACCAGCGCTACAGCTAACGATGAGTTTTTTCGATCCTTGATGCAGCAAACCTGGCAGCCAGCGGCGCGCATCGTATCCCCTTATTTCGATGACCCACGATACATCGACGCCCTCGCCGGCTCAGTTGAGCGGGCCTATGCAGATGCTAAAATCAAGCCTGATTTACTTGTTTGCTCCTACCATGGTGTGCCCAAGCGGTATTTGATGCAGGGTGATCCATATCATTGCCAATGCCAGAAAACCACGCGGCTTCTAAAGGAAAAACTGGGATGGGCTGACAGTGAAATCATGACCACTTTCCAGTCAAAATTTGGCCCAGAAGAATGGCTAAAGCCTTACACTGTTAAAGAAGTCGCACGGCTGGCAGCCGAAGAGGGCAAGAAGAATATTGCCGTTATTGCGCCTGCTTTTTCGGCGGATTGCATTGAAACTCTTGAAGAAATCAATGAAGAAATCAAAGAAAGCTTTGAACACGCCGGCGGAGAAAATTTTATGTATATTCCCTGCCTTAACGATGAAGATGCCCACATAGGAGCTCTGAGCGCTTTAATTGAAGACAATTTAAAAGGCTGGCTGGACTAACAATTTATACGTTCCGTAAGATGCGGTCCTCTTATTAAGGGGTATCGGGGCACTATTTGCACCGATGCCCAATCAAGGTAGGATTGCTGTCACCAAGGCTGCAAAGGATACTATATGTCACTTTATGATCAATTAAATTCTGCTTACACAGCACAAGTGCAGGAAAATAATTCTTTTATCGACCAGAATATGATTTTTGCCAAACAAATTGTAAATGCGCTGATCAGCTTTTTAGAAGTCCCTCAGAAAAATCCAGATTTAAAGGGCGTCGAGAGCTATCTTCAATATCTGCGCTTGGACCGAGAAAAGGGATATCTTGCACAGGAAAGTCTTGCTCAGGCGCTATCACATTTTCCAGAAGGAAAGTTTCAATTTGGTCTTGGCCTATTGCTTGCGGCACAACCTGACCACCACCCAAGACAATTCGCAACTTTTGCAATCGACGGAGATCGAGATGGTGATCGGCTCAAAGTTAGCGTTCTAGGTAAAGAGTTTGAGTACGAAGCAGCAACCCAATCTGAGCTTGATCTCAAGGCTCTATGTACACACGTGTTTGATGATCTGATGGCCGGGTTATCCTGGCGCATAAGTGATGAGGTTGAAAAAACTCGAATTGGCTTTGACGTAACCCCTTTAGAAGACTAGAACTGCTCAAGTATCCGGTATTTTGCCAAATTTCCGTTACGTTTTGCAATGCAAAACCCTGTTGCGATTTATTGACGCATGCGGGCCTGTAGCCTACTTTGGGCGGTGGAAAATTAATGTGAAAGAGATGTGATAGTGGACCAAAAAGATATAAATCAAGTCGTTTCTATTGAAGTAGCTGATGACTACGCGCTGATTTGCCTAAACAACCCACCAGTCAACGCCGCATCGCAGCTTTTGCGACAGGGTTTGCAGGACGCTATGGCATTTTGCACAGCACAGAGCGATATTAAAGCAATAGCCATTTATGGTGCAGGTCGCACGTTCGTGGCAGGCGCCGATATCAAGGAATTTGGCAAACCGCCGCAGGCGCCGTTTCTGCCAGAACTTGTCAATACAATCGAACAAAGCACTACCCCGGTGATTTCTATTCTGCACGGAACTGCACTGGGCGGTGGGCTGGAAATTGCACTGGGCACCCATGCCCGCGTTGGCATCAAAGGCCTTCGGCTTGGGCTTCCAGAAATTCACCTTGGTTTATTGCCGGGCGCCGGCGGCACTCAACGCACACCGCGTTTGGCGGGTATACCTGCGGCGCTCGAAATGATCCTTTCTGGACGTCATGTCCCCGCAGAGGAAGCTCTAAAATTGGGCCTTATTGACCAGCTTTGCGAAGGAGAAGCGCGAGATGTTGCCATAAAGGCCGCACAAGATGTTCTTGCCGATCGGTTAGAGACGCGTAGAACAGATCAAATCATGGTAAAGCCAAACCACGCGCATTTGGACGAGATCGAAGCTAAGTTACTGGCAACCAAAGCCCATTTGTTTTCGCCACATAAATGCGTTGAGGCCGTCCGTGCCTCCAGTTTGACTATACTCGAAGGCCTAAAGGTCGAACGGCAAGCCTTTATGGATTGTATGGATACCCCGCAAAGGGCGGGCTTAATTCATGCCTTTTTCGGCGAACGTGCCGTTAGTAATATCCCCGAAGCCAAAGGCGACACGCGTGATGTTGCCAAAATAGGCATCATTGGGGGCGGCACCATGGGGTCCGGCATTGCAACGGCCTGTTTACTGTCCGGCTTGTCCGTCAGACTACTGGAAACAGCCCAAGAAAATCTGGAACGCGGCTTGGCAACTATCACCAAAAACCTAAAGGGGGCGGTTAAGCGTGGGAAACTATCGCAAGATAAATTTGACCTGGTGCTGTCCAATCTTGATGGCAGCCTAGAAATCAGTAATTTTTCCGATGTGGATTTGGTGATTGAAGCCGCTTTTGAAGATATGGCCGTCAAAAAGGAAATCTTCACCAAACTGGACGCTGTTTGCAAAAAGGGCGCGGTGCTGGCGAGCAACACATCCTATCTGGATATCAATGAAATAGCGGCCGTGACCAAGCGGCCCGAGGACGTCATTGGCCTGCATTTCTTTTCCCCTGCGCATGTGATGAAACTGCTGGAAATTGTTGTTGCAGATAAGACAGCAGCTGATGTTGTTGCAACTGGCTTTGCACTTGCTAAAAAACTGCGCAAAATTGGGGTGAAGGCAGGGGTTTGTGACGGCTTTATCGGCAATCGTATTTTGTCATACTACTCAAAAACCGCCTCTTATCTGGTGTTGGAAGGGGCCAGCCCAGAGCAGGTTGATCAAGCTCTAGAGCGTTTCGGCTTTGCTATGGGGCCGCATAAAGTGGGCGACCTGGCCGGCTTGGATATCGGCTGGATGACACGAAAACGCAAAGCTGCGACCCGCTCAAAACAAGATCGCTATGCTGGTGATGTCGCCGACAGAATTTGCGAAAATGGTTGGTTTGGCCGCAAAACCGGTCAGGGATATTATGTTTACGATGGCTCAGATATCCGCCCGAACCCCGAGGTCAGCACTATAATTGACGCAACACGCACAAAGCTTGGCATTACGCCAAAGTCCTTTACAGAAAATGAGATCGTGGATCGCTATATGACCGCGATGATCAGTGAAGCTGTGCGGGTGCTAGAAGATAAGATTGCCGCGCGCCCTGTCGATGTCGATATGGTATTTCTGTTTGGCTACGGGTTTCCACGCCACCGTGGGGGACCACTGCATTATGCCGATGAAATTGGCGCAGAAAAGTTGATCGAGCGGATCGAAACCTACGCCAATAATGATGATCATTACTGGAAAGTGCCAAACCTGCTTCGGGACATGGCGGCACAGGGTAAAAAATTCGCTGACTTAAACCGATAGAGATAAAAATGGATCTTAATTTTTCCGACCACGAGCGGGCCTTTCAATCCGAAGTACAAACATTTCTGGCAGAAAACCTGCCAGACGATATCGCCGCAAAAGTCCGACTTGGCGATGGTTTGACCAAAGATATGATGGATCTTTGGCACAGCATCCTAAATGCCAAGGGTTGGCTTGCAACAACCTGGCCCAAAGCTTTTGGGGGACCGGGGTGGACTCCGGTACAAAAGCACATTTTTGAAGAAGAGTGTTGCCGCGCCTATGCTCCGCGCATCGTGCCTTTTGGATTAAACATGCTCGGGCCTGTGCTTCAGAAATTTGGAACCTCAGAGCAGCAGGAAAGTATTTTACCGCGTATTTTATCTAGTGAAGATTGGTGGTGCCAAGGGTATTCAGAGCCGGGCGCAGGATCGGACCTTGCCTCTCTTAAAACCCGCGCGATACGCGAGGGCGACGATTACATCATCAATGGTCAGAAAACATGGACCACATTGGGCCAGCACGCAAATAAGATTTTCTGCCTTGTGCGCACAAGCAGCGAGGGCAAACCCCAAGAGGGCATCAGCTTTGTTTTGGTCGACCTTGACGCCCCCGGCATCGAAATGCGTCCAATCCGTTTGATTGAAGGGGGTCACGAGGTAAATGAAGTCTTCTTTACCGACGTGCGCGTTCCAGTCAGCAGTTTGGTCGGCGAGGAAAACAAAGGCTGGACGATTGCCAAGTTTCTTCTCAGCCATGAGCGCACCGGGATCGCAGGTGTTGGCTTTTCGATGCAGGCGTTAGAAGAGGTTAAAGTGCTTGCCCACACCATTCGCCGAGGGGCGAAGCGGCTCATTGACGATCCATTGTTTGCAGCCCGTTTAGCAAAGGTAGAGATTGATCTAGAAGCAATGAAAATCACCAATTTGCGCATGTTATTTCAGGCCCAGAAGCAAGGAGCCCCGGGGCCGGAAACATCAATGCTTAAAATCAAGGGGACCGTGATTAACCAAGAGCTACGTGATCTTGCCCGTCGCGCATTAGGTCCTTTGGCCGCGCCTTTTCCCGGTCATGTCACCGATGGCAATATTCTTTTTGGGCCGGCGGACACCGCCTTTAATGCGGCAAGGTACTTTAACAATCGAAAGACCTCTATCTTTGGTGGATCAAACGAAATTCAGCGCAATATCCTAACCAAAACCATGTTGGAGCTATAATTCATGGACTTTAACCTAACCGAAGACCGACGCATGGTTTTGGACACAATCAGCCGCTATTTGAAAGATCAATATCCGGTCGAGCACCGTATTAAAGTCGCCTACGGTGCCCCATTCCATGATCCGAGCAAGCGGTCTGAACTTGCGCAATTGGGGCTATTTTCTGCCCTTGCTGATGAAAATGTTGGAGGATTTGGCGGCACCGGTTTTGATATTGCTGTGATCTTTGAAGCTTTGGGAAAGGCGCTCAATTGCGAACCTGTTCTACCCCTTGTTATGGCCAGCAGACTTCTCGGTTCTGCCGGACGAGACCAACAAACTCTGTTAGAGGGCGAACAAAATTACGCCGTTGCAATATCTGAACCTGATGCGCCCTATGAGTTGACTGATATCAGTTGCACGGCGACCTCGGATCACAGATTAAGCGGCCGGAAATCAGCCGTCTACGGCGGTCATATTGCTCAGACATTTTTGGTAGCTGCAAAAGTTGGTAGTACCGTGAACCTTTATCAAGTCGATGCAAATGATGCAGAGGTTATAAGCTACGGACTGATCGACGGAGGCGGCGCTGCCGAAGTGTTGCTCGATGATACTCAAGCAGAGCTTTTAGTTGAAAATGCCGCACAAGCCCTAAGTGATGCTATGAACGCTGGCATTGTCGCGCTTTGTGCTGAAGCTGTGGGTTTAATGACTGTCAGTTATGAAATGACCGTTGATTATCTACGTCAGCGCAAGCAATTTGGCCGTCCTATTGGCAGCTTTCAGGCTTTGCAGCACCGCGCGGTTGACATGCTGACCGAGATAGAGCAAGCCCGATCAATCACAATCAAAGCCGCCGCAGAGCTTGATGGAAAACAGGCCAGCCGCTATGCCTCTATGGCAAAAAATCTAATCGGTCGGGCAAGCCGTTTGATCGCCGAAGAAGCCATTCAATTGCATGGCGGAATTGCGATGACATGGGAATACCCGGTTTCGCATTATGCAAAGAGACTAATTATGCTGGACCACCAGTTGGGAGATACCGATCATCACTTATCCAAGGTTATGGATGACCTTGCATCAGTTTGATCAAACGGAAACAGGGCTTAACCATTCTCCAACATTCTAAGGATCGTTAGCTTGCAAACTGATCCAGGATTGCGCTGATCTCGTCGAATTTTTCGTTCACCAGTTGCGTATCCTTTCGACTTTCTATGTTGAGCCTTACAACGGGTTCTGTATTGGATGATCGTAGATTGAACCGCCAGTCATTAAATTCAAGGCTCACCCCGTCGGAGCGATCTTCAATCAACGCATCTTTTTTATAGGCGTCTATAACTGCTGAAATGGCTTTAGCCGGCTCTGGAATTTTGAAGTTGTGCTCGCCTGATGACGGGAATTTTTGCATCCTCTCTGCCAATAAAGCCGACAGCGGCTTGCCAGTGCGCCCCATCAGTTCGCAAATTAAAAGCCAGGGGATCATACCGCTATCGCAGTAACTAAAATCTCGAAAGTAATGATGGGCAGACATTTCGCCACCATAAACCGCTTCATTTTTGCGCATCACCTTCTTTACAAACACATGCCCGGTTTTTGACTGCACGGCTTGCCCGCCCTTTGCGGCAATCACATCGCGGGTGTTTAAAACCACGCGCGGATCATGAACAATTGCGGCTGCTGGTTCCTTGTCTAAAAATACATCCGCCAATAGACCAACGATATATTCACCTGGTATAAATTGACCCGTTTCATCAAAGAAAAAGCACCGGTCAAAATCACCATCAAAAGCAACACCGATATCTGCGCGCGATCCCAGTACTTTTTCGCGGGTTACAGGTTGGTTTTCCACCAAAAGAGGATTTGGAATGCCATTTGGAAAGCTCGCATCGGGCTCTAAAAACTGATCTACAAACTCAAGAGGTGCCGCCCGGCTTGCCAGTTCCCGTTTAATTGAAGTATAGGCCCCAGCCGCCGCCCCATTGCCACAATTGACCACAAGTTTAAGTGGCCTAAGACTATCCACATCTATAAAGGACAAGACTTTTTTCACATAAGCGCTGCGGGCTTCTATATGCGCGTCGCGATAGGCACCTAGGTGACTTTGAACCTTAAAGCGCCCAGCCTCGGCAACCTTGTGTACTTCTGCAAGTTCGGCATCCGGATCAACCGGGCGAGACCCTTCTGCGACAATTTTCATCCCATTATAGTTGATCGGGTTATGAGAGGCGGTGATTTCTATTCCGCCGCCAGCACCAAAGTGACTGGTTGCATTATAGACCTCTTCTGTGCCTGCCAGTTTGATGTCAATCACAGCTGCTCCAGCGTCACGTATTCCACGGGTCAAGGCAGCCGCAAGCTCTTGCGAGCTGGCACGTGCATCATAGCCCACGACAACTGAATTAACGCTGAGAACATCAACAAACGCTCTACCAACCCTGTAGGCGATATCTTCATCAATGGTTTCATTTAAAATACCACGTAGATCATATGCTTTAAAACAGCTAATTTCCCGCGGGGGTAAAACCTCTGCGATTGAATTTTTCATAAATTTTTAATCTCTTTGCTGAGCGACATGTAAAATTGCATTTAGGTATCCGGAAACCGATCCACAATCAAATCTTGGATCTTTTAGCATGACCGAACTCACTTTCCCAACAGCTGCCTGTTTATCAATGGCTTCTGCGAGCTGAATTTCGCCCCCCACACCACTTGCTTGGTGTTTCAGAATATCAAATATATCTGGAGTTAACACATACCGCCCGATAGAGGCCATGAGTGAGGGCGCTTTTTCAGGCGAAGGCTTTTCAATCAGCCGTCGTATTTTTCCATCCGATACATCAGGCTCAACAATCCCGTATTTAGAAACGTCTTTTGGGTCTACAGTCATAGTTGAAAGCTGAGTATTTCCTGTTTGCTGATAGGCATTGACCAAATCCGCAGTGACCCCAGGTTCAGTGAAAGGAATAAAATCGTCGGCCAGTAAAACTGCAAAAGGCTCATTGCCAACAACCCGCTCGGCGCAAGCCACTGCATGGCCCAATCCCAATTGCTCAGCCTGACGCACAAAAATGCATTCAACGTGCTTGGGAAGGATATTACGCACCAGGTCCGCTGCTGCATTTTTACCTTTTTTGCGAAGCGCGGCTTCCAATTCCGGATTGCTATCAAAATGGTCTTCTATCGCGCGCTTATTTCGTCCCGTTACAAAAATCAGAGTATCAATTCCTGCTGCAATTGCTTCTTCTGCGGCATACTGGATGAGCGGTTTGTCAATAATCGGCAAAAGCTCTTTGGGCATAGCTTTCGTAGCGGGCAAAAAGCGCGTCCCAAATCCCGCTACCGGAAACACAGCTTTTCGGATTTCTTGTTTCATTGTAGAGCTCTTCTTTGCAGCGGAGTATATCTAAAACTTAAAACAGGGCATGGTTATTTGTCTAAGCCATTTGGTATGAATGCGTCTAACCCTTTATCGGATAATCTAACAGCCCTCTTTAACGTTCACAATTGTTTTGCTTGATTTTTCACACCCATCTGCATCCATAAACACCTCAATTGGGTCACGGGATTTCATTAGTTGTTTTGGCTTGGGAAAACATCCTTGCTTGATGGTTTTCCTATTGCTAGAGTTTGTTGATTTTTCTTGTTGTAAGCTGAGTTACCCATGCAAAGCCTGAATAGTATCGTTGATCTAGACACCTATCCAATCGAAGACCCGGGCTTTGGTGAAGAGTGCTTAAAGAATTTAGATACAGACGGCGTCTTAACATTGCCGGGATTTTTGCGCCAAGATGCAATAGAGCAGCTTGTTCAAGAAGCGGAAAGGCAAAAAAACAATGCCTATTTTACCTCGTCCACCCACAATGTTTACCTTACCCCGACGCGTTCTGACCTAGGGTCTGACCATATATTCAACCGCCAGCTTTGCTCGTCCAAAGGATGTATAACCACAGATCAGGTGCCAAAAAATTCTCACCTGCAAACAGTTTATAACGCGAATGTTTTTCGCCAATTTATAGCAACTGTTGTGGGTGAAAAAACGCTTTATGAATATGCTGACCCCCTATCCTCTATCAATGTACACTTTGCCAGCGAAGGTCAGGAATTGAACTGGCATTTTGATAATTCCGAATTTGCCATCACTTTATTGCTTCAATCCCCGAAAGCCGGCGGCCATTTTGAATATGTTAAAAATTTGCGCCGCGCTGAGCAGAACGATATGAACTATGCCGGTGTGGAGGCAGTCCTTGATGAAAAAACCAAACCCTCACATCTCACAGTGGAACCGGGAACTTTAGTGCTGTTCAGAGGGCGAAATTCCATGCACCGCGTAACCCCGACAGAGGGGGATCGAACCCGTATTTTGGTTGTTTTTGCCTATAATTCAGAACCTGGCATCGCCCTTTCGGAATCTGCCCGAATGACCTTTTTTGGCCGGTTGGGGTGAATTTCCTAACCTCTAGGCGGCTTGTATTGCGACCGTGCGGCCTGACTTAAGTCGGAAGTTCACTAACTCTATGACGGCTGCTGGGGCAAAAATGGATGCTATATACATGTAAGAAATGCCTTAACGGTTCAAAGCCAATGGCAAAAGCAATGATTGCTTCTTCACCTAATCCGAGATGAATATTCTACCACTGCGCATATGATGTTAGAACTTTAACGCCACCTACCTATTTGACGAAGCACCAAAATATTTGACGCAACCAGCACACTAATGACGATGGTTCCCCCAATAAGTGCCCACTGGCCGGGATGTTCTCCGATCACAGCCCATACAAGCAAAGGTGCAAGAGCAGTTTCCAATAAAATCAATAAGGCGACTTCGGCCGAGCTGATATAGCGCGGCCCCAAGGTTAAGAGCACGCTGGAGCACGCAATGAAGCCGCCATGCAGCAAAATTAACGTCGGCTGGGCATAAAAGGCGCTAAGCGGTTCTGCAAGTGGGGCAACTATTATAGCGCCCAATACATAGGCCACTGGAATGGCCGGCACCATAGACACGGCTCGCAATTTACGGGCGGCAGTCATGGCCCCTGCGAAACTGGCCGATACACAAACTGCAACCAAATCCCCTTGCCAACTGGCTTGTTCGTTTACGCTCGAACCAAAGGCAACAATTGAAAGACCTAAAAAAACTCCGATAATCGTAAAAACCATTCTAAGCATAATTTGTTCGCCTAAAAATAACCGGCTGAATATGGCTGCAAAGACGGGCATCGATGCAATGATTAAAACCACATTCGCTACGCTGGTTAGCTTGATGGCCAAAACAAAACTTGGCGCGCTCAACGCAATGAGCACGGTGTAAATTATTCCAGAATATCCAGTTTGGAAACTTTCATAGAACGGCTTTCGCCCCATAAATATCGCAACAACCAATAGAACAATGAGGCCAGATAAAATGCCGCGCCAAAAAGTGACTGTCCAAGCCGTGGCATCAATCATACGAATGAATAATGAATCAGGCACTACAAAAAGAACGCCAATAGTCGTGATCCACAATCCTTTTTTATATTCGCCCAATTCTATACTCCACCACAAGTTCCGCCAGAGGCTAGATTTATTCTGCAGTCACGGTCAATTCAAACAGTTGGAAAACTCACGATTTTCTAAAAAATCATCCATTTAGACTCCTATTTGGAGTGGTCAATGTAACTTTTACCCAATTGATGGGACAGTAAACCCGTAAATTCTGTTTGGCCTTTGTTTACAAATAAAGTTTTTTATTTTGGCAGCTGTTTAATTGTCAGAACGGTATTTTTTTCATTTTAATTTAGAAATATTCTCAGCCATTGATACTTGCCCGACAGATTAAAATCGTTTAGCGATCTGTGACAGTTTTCACAATTTACTGTCAACTCACATAAATTTCTGTCAACTCACAAATGTAAAATACTAATTCTGAATTTCACAACTTAAAATTTTGAGCAATGATAACACTTATTTTATATCTACAGGAAAGGCGATTGGCTTGTCTAAGGCTACTCTTACTCACCTAGCTCGGCTTGAGTCCGAAGCGGTTCATATCATCCGGGAAGTTGCCGCGGAAGCGGACAATCCTGTGATGCTTTATTCAGTGGGCAAGGACAGCGCCGTGATGCTGCATCTGGCAAAAAAGGCTTTTTATCCAGCGCCGCCTCCGTTTGCGCTTTTGCATGTAGATACCACTTGGAAATTTCAGGATATGTATGCTCTTCGCAATAGGGCGGCCAAAGAAGCAGGGATGGAGTTATTGGTGCACCAAAATCCCGAAGCTTTAGAAAAGGGCATTAACCCTTTTGATCATGGCGCGCTGCACACAGATATGTGGAAAACCGAGGGATTAAAGCAAGCGCTGGATCATTATGGTTTTGATGCGGCCTTTGGTGGGGCTCGGCGGGATGAAGAAAAAAGCCGTGCGAAGGAACGTATTTTTAGCTTCCGCACAGCACAACACCGCTGGGACCCCAAAGCACAGCGGCCAGAACTTTGGTCGCTTTATAACGCACGCAAAGCCAAAGGCGAAAGCATGCGGGTGTTTCCAATATCAAACTGGACCGAGCTTGATATCTGGCAATATATACATCTTGAGGGCATCGAAATTGTACCGCTTTATCTTTCTGAACCGCGCCCAACTGTCGTGCGCGATGGTTTGATATTGATGGTAGATGACGACAGATTCCCACTAAATGGCGAAACCCCGGTGATGCGTAATATTCGGTTCCGTACGCTTGGATGCTATCCTTTGACGGGGGCTGTAGAGAGTACAGCAACCACACTTCCACAGGTGATACAAGAGATGCTTTTGACCTCTACATCCGAGCGGCAAGGCCGGGCCATTGACCATGATCAAGCCGCCTCAATGGAAGTTAAAAAACAGCAAGGTTATTTTTAGGTTAGGTGCGAAATGACGAAATCATCATATAAAACTGACGCCCTGATCGCCGCGGACATAAACGCCTATCTTGAGACGCATCAACGCAAAAGCCTTTTGCGATTTATTACATGCGGCTCTGTGGACGATGGCAAATCCACTCTCATCGGCCGGCTGCTGTATGACAGCAAGATGATTTTTGAAGATCAACTGGAACAGTTAGAATCCGACAGTAAAAAACTGGGAACGCAAGGGGATGAGATAGACTTTGCACTTCTGGTTGATGGTTTGGCAGCTGAGCGCGAACAAGGCATTACCATTGATGTTGCTTACCGGTTTTTTGCGACGGATAAACGAAAGTTCATTGTCGCAGATACGCCCGGTCATGAACAATACACGCGTAATATGGTGACCGGAGCCTCAACAGCGGATTTAGCAGTCATCCTGATTGACGCGCGACAGGGTATTTTAACACAGACCCGCCGCCATAGTTATTTGTGTCACCTCATTGGTATCAAAAACATCGTGCTGGCCGTCAATAAAATGGACTTGGTCAATTACGCAGAAGAGACTTTTGACCAGATTGTCGAAGAATACAAACGCTTTGCCGCAGAAATCGGCATCGACAAATTTGCCGCCCTGCCAATTTCAGGATTTAAGGGCGATAATATCACGGCTATTTCTACAAACACCCCATGGTATCAGGGTCCAACCCTGATGCATCATTTGGAAACTATAAACCTTGAGCAGGCTGACGATGATCAAGATGCCTTTCGTATGCCTGTACAATGGGTCAACCGACCTAATCTAGATTTTCGGGGATTTTGCGGCAAAATTGCCAGTGGCCAAGTGTACCCGGGCGATGAAGTTCGTATTCTACCCTCTGGAAAGACCTCGTATGTTGACCGTATTGTGACCCAAGACGGAGATTTAGATGTTGCTCAGAAAGACCAGTCTGTCACCCTGACCCTGCGCGATGAGGTTGATTGTTCACGCGGGCAAATTATCACCGCTGCCAAAGAACCTTTGGAAGTTGCCGATCAATTTGAAACCACTTTGATTTGGATGGAAGAAGAGGCTCTAACACCCGGGCGGGCCTATTATTTGAAAATTGGGGCGCAGACAGTTTCGGCGACTGTTGCGGAACCAAAATACCAGATCAACGTGAACACACTGGATCACAGCGCGGCAAAGACCTTGGAGCTTAACTCAATAGGTGTAGCGAATATAACCACTGACAGGGCCATTCCTTTTGCGCCTTACACTGAAAACCGTGAGCTTGGCGGCTTTATTCTTATTGATAAAATAACCAATGCGACGGTCGCTGCAGGTTTGATCAATTTTGCTCTTCGGCGTGCCCAAAATATCCACTGGCAAGCAACTGATATCAATCGTGACCATCATGCAAATTTGAAAAATCAAAAACCGATGGTGCTGTGGCTTACAGGGCTTTCAGGATCAGGAAAATCCACGATTGCCAACGCTGTAGAAAAAAAATTAGCACAAATGAATCGTCATACATTTTTATTGGACGGTGATAATGTAAGGCACGGGTTAAACAAAGACCTTGGTTTTACCGAAGCTGATCGCATTGAAAATATCCGGCGCGTGGGTGAAGTTGCTCGGTTGATGACCGACGCAGGGCTAATTGTTATCACAGCCTTTATCTCACCCTTTCGTGCAGAACGGGAAATGGTGCGCCAGATGATGCAACCGGGTGAATTTATTGAGGTCTTCATTGATACACCTCTGCACATTGCGGAACAGCGGGATGTAAAAGGATTATATGCCAAGGCCCGTGCTGGAGAGTTAAAGAACTTTACTGGAATCGATAGCCCTTACGAGGCACCCGAAAACCCAGAAATTATAATTGATACAACACAGATGGATGTAGAGCCTGCTGCAGATAAAATCATTAAACTCCTTATGGGTTGGTAAGCCAAAAAAAACGCTTTCTCCAGATTTAAAGCGATCCCGAAAGGGAAAGGCTGTTATTAGTAAAGTGGTTAATCTTTTGGCAATTGGTCAAGAATATAACCTATTCGCTGGATCATCTAGAATCGCTGGATCATCTAGAACCCCTGTTTCAGAATTATATTGACCGGTTGGTAAAAAGTAATGCAGTGTTTGGGATGTTCTAGATGGGGGAAAACTATGAAAATTCTTAGCAAAATAAATCGCAGACTCGCCATTGCAACGCTGTTTGCTGTGGGAGCATCGCTCACTAGCGGTGTGGTCGCTGCGGAAAAAATCAAAGTGGCAGCAATCTATACGCTACCTGTAGAACAGCAATGGATTAGCCGAATTCACAAAGCGTTAAATGCTGCTCAGGATCGGGGAGACATAGAGTATCTATATTCCGAAAATGTTGCAAATAACGACTATGAACGGGTGATGCGGGAATATGCAGAGCAAGGTCAGCAACTTATTGTTGGTGAAGTCTTTGGCTTAGAGCGGGCGGCTCGGAAAGTGGCAAAAGATTATCAAGATACGGCGTTCTTGATGGGATCTTCCTTTGGGCCAGTCGCACCAAACTTTTCAGTCTTTGACAACTGGATCCACGAGCCGAGCTATCTGTCCGGTTTGGTGGCCGGTTCTATGACGGAATCGAATTTAATCGGAATGGTTGGGGGTTACGCAATCCCGGAAGTTAACCGATTGATGCATGCCTTTATGGATGGCGCGCGCGAGGTTAATCCTGATGTTAAGTTTATGGTTAACTTTATCGACAGTTGGTATGATCCACCCAAAGCAAAAGAAAGTGCTTTTGCTATGATGGATGCAGGTGCGGATATCATGTATGCCGAACGCTTTGGTGTGTCGGATGCTGCCGTAGAACGCGGTGTAAAGGCGATCGGAAATGTCATTGATACGGCCGCCGATTATCCAGACACAATTCTTGCCTCAGCGCTTTGGCATATGGAAGCAACAATCGACAAAGCGATTTCCAATGTGGCCGACGGCCGCTTTGAAGCCGCTGATTATGGTCAATACAGCTTTATGGCCTATGGCGGTGGATCACTGGTATTGGACAGCTCATTGGTTCCAGCCGATGTGGTCGAACTTGTAACAGCGCGAGAAACTGAAATAAATGATGGGCTGTTCCGTGTAAACGTGAACGACGCTCGTCCCGTTTCTGACAATTAATTGAAACCTGTACTGGCCTGCCATCTGGCAGGCCAGTGTTTATAAAGGGTGAAAATTAGGTGGGCAAAGTACTTGCGCTTAAAGGCCTTTCCAAACGATTTGGATCTGTTCAAGCGAATGAAGCAATAGACCTCGACCTTAACAAGGGCGAGGTTTTGGCGCTTTTGGGTGAGAACGGGTCCGGCAAGACCACATTGATGAATATGCTCTTTGGGCATTATCTGCCGGACACCGGCAGTATAGAGGTCGCAGATAATCAAGGCTCTTTGCAACCACTCACTCTGGGGCATCCTCAAATTTCACTCACAAAAGGGATTGGAATGGTGCACCAGCACTTTACGCTGGCTGAAAACCTTAATGCACTGGACAATATAACCTTAGGCACCGAACCGCTCATATCATTTAAAAGAAACACACGAACCGCACGCATAAAATTAGAAAAGATTATGCTTGATACGGGCTTATTTGCGCCCCTAGATATTGCTGTTGGAAAATTGTCTGTCGGAGAACGGCAAAGAATAGAAATATTAAAGGCGCTTTATAGGGATGTGCGCATTCTTGTGCTTGATGAACCGACAGCGGTGCTCACACCTCAAGAAGCCGATGACCTGTTCGACAATATCAACACTATGGCTAAAAACGGTTTATCAGTTATTTTTATCTCACATAAATTGCGTGAAGTTCTTTCGTTTTCTCAGCGTATTGTTGTCTTGCGACTGGGTAAAAAAGTTGGTGAATTGATCACCAAAAAGACCAATGAAGGTGAAATCGCCCATCTGATGGTTGGCGGCGGTGTCAAGAGCGCCGAACGGGAAACCTGCACCCCCGGCGAAGCTGTTTTGCAGCTGAACAAGGTCAGTATCAGTGGCCGCTCGAAACGTGACAGTTTGTTTGACCAATCGCTAGAAGCTCGTGCACATGAAATTCTCGGCATCGCCGGCGTTTCTGGCAATGGTCAAGCGGCTCTTGCCAGCTTGATTGCAGGCTTAGAAATACCTGAAAATGGATCAATCTTGATAGATGGCAGTGTGATTGAAAAACCAACGCCAAAGAAAATGATAGGGGCTGGCGTCGGCCGCATTCCTGAGGACCGGCATCATGAAGGTATCATTGGAAAAATGAATTTGGCCGATAACTTGATTATCG